>SABI01000140.1 GCA_009929055.1 Spirochaetia bacterium
GTACAAAACAAGCAAAACTCCATGTTATTCTTATTAACCCCTTTAAGGAGGGGTAATACATTTTCACATGCAGAGCCTTGGCGTAAGAGAACATACATTCCCCTTCTAATTCGATCAACTAATTCAGCTGGACTTTCACATTCATGATCGGTGAGAATTCCACTTGCACTATAGGCGTCGAGATCCCCATTGAAGATGCCGGGAGAGTGTCCATCAATTACCTTATTTGCATGTAAGGCAACCATGAGTTTATTAAGAACCTCATCATCTGCTGCAATAACTCCTGGATAATTCATCATCTCTCCAAGCCCTAAAACTCTTTTATGATCGATTCTCGAAGCAATACTCTCATGATCCATGATGGCACCAGAATGT
Source organism: Spirochaetia bacterium (assembly GCA_009929055.1). GTDB lineage: Bacteria > Spirochaetota > Spirochaetia > Sphaerochaetales > Sphaerochaetaceae > SABI01. Next base: position 376 of record SABI01000140.1, read on the forward strand.
TCACTATTGGTGGCAGGGACACAGGAGGGAATCATAAAGAAAGCTTGAAGGGGTGTCTGTTCTGTTGCTTCTAGCATATAATCGAGTCCTTGTAGGCCACTTACATTACATATCTCGTGAGGGTCTGCAACGATAGTAGTCGTTCCAAAAGGGACTACTGCATCACTAAAAGCTGCTGGAGAACAATGAGATGATTCTATATGGACGTGGGCGTCAATGAAGCCTGGGACAATGAATTGATTAGTACAGTCAACTGTTTTCTTTCCTTTTGGATAATCTTTTCCCCCAAAACCTGCAATTAACCCATCTTTAATGTATACATCAGAGGTGAAGAGCTCTTTATTAAAGACATCAACTATATGTGCATTCTTAAAAACGATATCAGCTGGCTCTTTTCCATTTGCTACATTAATTAAACTTTTCATCATTTCTTTGTTCATATTGCAACCACCTATAGATACATATAGTACCTCAAGATGGTGATTATTTCTACTTTTTTAAGAAACTACACTAACGATATAATCATTTAAAGAAAAGCCTCCATAGACTAATTTATATAACGAGTCAAGGAGGATGAACTTGTGTTCAATCTGTCTTTGTTGTACAAATTCTCCAATAAGCTTAATTGTTCGTAAGCCTTCAATTACTGTTGAACTTTTTGGATCATTAGAGAATCCTTTTCCAATGAGGAGGCCAAGAGTTCTATTTCTTGAAAGGTCTGTTAAACTCGTAAGACCCAAGTCTCCTATTCCACAATAATTAAAAATTGTTTCGCTATCACAATCAAAGAGGGTTACTAATGCTCTCATCTCATTTACAGCCCTCGTAAGGATAAGAAAATCTACATTAGCTGAATTATAACGACCACTCACTATTCCTATTGCGATTGCATACATGTTTTTTAACACACTCATTAACTCTACACCATTAATATCTGATGTGTAGTCGAGAGTGATTCCCGTCTCAACGAATACTTGTTTTATCTCATCAAATAGATTGTTTTGCCCTCCAACGGTCATAGCAGAAGGGACTCCATTCATTAATTCAACAGCAAAAGTAGGTCCTTTAAGGGCAATTAAACGGGTGAAAGGGATAGAATCTGTTAAAAATGTTCCTTCATCACTAAACCCTTTAGATAAATTGATAATTAATGCTTTCTCTTTTGTGAAAGGGAATATCTCGTGGGTATAGATCTTAATTTGATTAGAGGGGATTGCTAAGAAAATAAAATCTGCTTCATATGCACAGGAGATATCTCCTGTTGCTTTAATTTCACTATGTAGATGCCTTCCTGGGAAATATTTACTATTTTGATGATTGTTATTGATATCAAGAACTACTTCAGGCTCTATTGAATACATGGTAATGATATTGTTGTTATTCCAGGAAAGTCGTTGGGCAAGGGCTGTTCCAAATACACCAGCACCAGCAATAACTATAGTATAACTCATATTAATCCTCCAAACATGACAAATATACCCCTTTTGTCAATAAGTGAGTATACTACTGTAAAGAGGGCTAAAATGGGAAGGGTTGAGTGTAAACTCAGAACAATAATTATTCTTTTATGAAAGGAAGAGTTTCTCTACCTGCCCCTTTAATGAGGGCTGAGGCAAGAAGAACAACAGGGTTAACAAGAGGTATTCCCTTATATTGAGTTGCTTTTAGCACAAGGGGGATTTCAGTACATCCTAAGATGATTGCTTTTACCCCTTTTTGATATAATTCTTCAAGGGCATCAATAAGGATTAACTTGTTTTCTTGGCTCTCACCACTTACTGCTTTGATTCCCCAATCAGGATGATAAATGGATGAGTGAATTTTTTCTTGATCTGCTGGATGAATTACTTTATAGCCCCTCTTTTCTAGAGGATTATCATAAAGGCGAAAAGTACGAGTGCCAGTAGTACTCATTATTCCTATTGATTCATTATGTTCAACAATCTGAGAGAGATGGTTTATTGTTTCCTCAATCATATTAATGACTGAGATAGTTTCTTTGAACGGAGCCATTGCTTCAAGGAACTTGCTAAATATGGGCTCAGCGTGAAATGTGTTACATGGGATTCCCACAACTGCATGAGTGTGGTAATAGTGGCAAGTTGGAATAATACTCTCTATGAGGCTAGCCATATTAAGGGCTGGAATATGGGGAGTGTGTGTTTTTAAAGATTCTGTTCTGTCTGGAATTAAATCACTCAAAGAGAGGTGAATAACTCTCAAATGATCTTGGTCTTTATAAACGAGAGGGGTGTTTTCTATAATAAGACGGTGTAGGTCAACACCTGCAGCGGGACCTACACCACCAGCGATAACAATAATCTTGCTATCTAATGAGTTAGAGTTTACTTTCATCAACCATCTTTTCGCTTTTTGCGACAATCCATGTACCAACCATGTCACCAGTTACGTTAACGCATGTTCGACCCATGTCGAGAATAGCATCAATACCAAGAATCATAGCATACGCTGCAGCTACTGGAGTACCAGCAACAACAGGGAGTCCAATAGAGTCAAGAACCATCAATAACATAATTGCACCAGCTCCAGGAACACCAGCTGTTCCAATAGAAGCAAGAACTGCAGTTAAGATAACAGTAATTTGTTGGCCGAGTGAGAGAGGCATTCCAATTGCAAAACCAATAAAGAGGGCACAGACACCTTGGTAGATTGCTGTTCCGTCCATGTTAATGGTAGCGCCGAGAGGAAGGGTAAATGAGTATACTTTTTTAGAAACACCTAAGTTCTCTTCAACAGCTTTCATGGTAACAGGAAGAGTTCCACCACTACTACGAGTTACAAAAGCGGTAATCATTGGAGTTCTTGCCCCTTTGAAGAATTTCTTTGGGCTTAATTTAGAAATTAAGAGCATTCCAGTATAGACGATAGCAACGTGGAGGATATACCCTAAGAAAGAGGCGACAGTAACTGTAGCCAATGGGCCAAGAGCAGCAGCACCTTGTCTTCCAAATACAACAGCGATTAACGCAAATACACCGATAGGAGCATATTGTAATACACCATTTACGATGAGATACATTGCTTCAGCTAATCCATCAAAAATTTCAAATAGAGTTTGAGCACTTTTTTTAATTCTTTCATCTTTACTTAATAATAGATACGAAATAGCAAGACCAAGTAAGATAGCAAAAAGAATAACAGGAAGAACATCACCACTTGCGATAGAACCAAAGGGGTTTGTAGGAATAATCTTGAGTAAGGTATCAACAAATTTTGGTTTTACTAATTCTTTACCAGCAGTCCCTGCGGCTCCAGCAAGAGCAAGCCCTTTTCCAGGTTTGAAGATATTTCCCATTAATAGACCAACAACAACTGCAAAAGCAGATGTGATAAGGTAGAAAGCAAGTATTTTTACACCAACTTTTCCAAGTGTCTTAGGGTTAATACTAGCAGCTCCTACTACGAGGGTTGCAAGTATGACTGGCATTACAATCATCTTAAGTAAATTAACGAGTAGGCTTCCTAGTGGGTTAAGCCATACGATACTTTCACCAAAGATAACTCCAACTAAAGCTCCGAGAACAAGACCAATAAGAATTCTGTATAATAGATTTGTTCCAAAATACCAATTCATGGGCCCTTTCTTTTTTGCATTCATGTGTGTCTCTCCTTTTTTTGACATATACTTAAATAGTATGAGCCATAACAGGTGAGAACAATAGTAACCAAAGGGCTATTCTTTGTGAGATATTTTTTTTATTAAAAACTCTATATACACCATTTGGTGTATAGATTAGAGAAAGTCAATCAAATTCTCATCAAGGACTTTTTTCATAAAGGTGACTTTAGAATTAACTTGCAATTTCTTATATATATTAAGAATATGTTTTTTTGCCGTACTGCTTGCCATATGTAAATCCTCTGCCATTTGTCGGTATGTTTGCCCATTTATTATTGCCTTACACACTTCAATTTCTCTTTTTGTGAGATTATAATCTTCAGGTATCTTGTTTCTTTCATGCTGTTGGTATAATTCATTTAAAAGGGTTCGCGCTACATTGGGAGAGATGGGAGAGCCTCCATGAAAGACACTTTTTATTTGACTTACTAGGTCGCGTGGATCACAGTTTTTTAGTACATAGCCACTTGCACCTGCTCGAATTGCTTGTACAATCTTCTCTTTCTCTTCAAATATGGTAAGGATAAGAATATTTATTGTTGGGTATTTCTCTTTGATTATTTTTGTTGCTTCAATTCCATTCATTCCAAGAAGCTCTATATCCATTAATATTACATGTGTGTTGCTGAGAATCTGTTTGTTTGCAATAAGAAGTTCAGCTTTATCGAATGTATTAAGAATTTTTATCTCATTATCTAACGAGAGGAGATAACGAAGTCCCTCTCTTGCATCAAATGAGTCTTCCACAATTACCATGTTAATCATATATGTATCTCCAAGGGGAAGGTAATGTGATACGTTACCCCTTTACCTAATTTTGTGTTAATACTCATATTTCCTCCAAGGCGCTCAACTCTAAGATAAATCCCAGGAAGACCAAATCCTTTTTTAATCTCTTTTTTTGCGTCAAATCCTTTTCCATTGTCTTTATATGAATAATGAATTTCCCCCCCTTTTATCACCATGGAAATTTCTACCTTACTTGCAGCTGCATATTTTAAAGTATTAGTAACAAGCTCTTCTGTAATTCTCATAATTGTAGAAAGTGTTTCTGATTCTACCAACTCTAAGGCAGAATCATTTGGGATTTCAACTACGTACTTTGTTTGCTTTACATCGAGTCTATCCTTAATGTAGGTTAAGATAAAGTTATTAAAATCATCAATTTCTATGATATCAGTATCTTTTGCAAGGAGTATTTCTTTTAAGTCTAATATTGCTCTGCTTGTATTAATTTCAATTCTTTCTAACATTTTTTTAATGTTCTCATCTTCTCCCCGTATAAGGGCTACTTTTGCTACTTGGTTCGAGATATTTATTCCCGTAAGACGGGCCCCAAGAGAGTCATGTAAGTTAGAGTAGATTCTCTCTTTCTCTTCAATGATACGAAGCCTCATATTCTCTTTTGTTAAACTTATAACCTCATTAGTCCTTTTTTCTACCTGCTTTTCCATCTCTTTTTCTTGTTCAACCTTCATCTCTACTACTGTATTGAAAGTCGAAGCTATCATCTGGAATTCTGGGATTTTTTGTTCTTTTATTAATGTACCAACTTCGCCTTGTTCATGTTTCTTAAGGACATCAATAATTTCATTAATAGGATCAGTAAGAATTCGAGTAGAAATAATTGTAACAATTGATCCAAGTAACACCATAAGTAATACATTATAAAAAATAATTATCTTCATATTTTGATTACTAAACTTGAAGATACTATCGTAAGGAATTCCCAAAATAATAATCCATCCTGTTGAATTATTTACCGATTGCTGCACCATGTATTCATTTCCATATATGTTGTGGGTAGAGGACTCGCTAGACTCTAAAATTGAGGGATAAGAAAATGTAGGTAAAGAGTCTAGGGGAGAAACTTTTTGTTCAAATTGGTTTGCTAATATTTTTTGATCTTGAGTGAGGAGAATAAGACGCCCCTCTTTTTCAACTCCAATTAAGTCAACAAGTGCTTCTATTCCACTAATAATAAGGTCGAGTCCTAATACTCCTATGAGTATACCATCTTTATAGACAGGTTTTACAGCAGTAACTCCAAGGGCGTCAGTAGAAGCAAACATATACGGGTCAGTAAGGGCAAAAGAGTCTACCTCTAAGGCTTTTTGGTACCACGGGCGAATTCTAGGGTCGTAATCATCACTAAAAGTGGGAGTATAAGCAATGAAGCCAGGACCTACTCCCCACTCATACATCTCTCCTTTCTCTGTCCCCAAATAGATTGCCCGTACAATAGATTCTTTTGAAAGAACATGAGAGAGGAACTGATCTTTCATATGGGTAATGTCTACTTCTTGAATGCTTTTTTGCCTCGAAAGAGCATCAATTGTTGATTCAATAGAGAAAAATAGTTGATCGATTTGATGATTTACATTTTTGATAATCATCTCTGAAGTTTGTTCAGCTGATGTGATAGAGTGACTCCTTAATAATACAAAATTAATAAGGAGGAGGAGGGTTAGAAATAGGGTAGTAATACCAATAATAATTGCGGTATAGCGTTTTTGTAATGAAGTAAACATACGCTATTATAT
>SABI01000651.1 GCA_009929055.1 Spirochaetia bacterium
GGTGGAAATTGGCAAGAACTATTACGCCTCACCTAAATACTATGAATACGCTTTAAGCACTCAGAATTTTAATGCTGTTGCTAATAATCAGGCAGATAGGGAAACTGTCCATCCTGATGATATTCCTTTGCTTAGTGACTTCTTTGAAAAAGTTAAGAGTAAACAAGAGCGAGTAACCACTGTCTTGCGCCTTAAACTGAAAGATGGCAGTTATAAATGGACGGAGATTTTAAGCTTTAACTATTATGATAAGACCGGCAAGAAAACTCGTGTGGTAGGAATTTTGCGTGATGTGGACAGAGAACGAATTGAGCAAAATGAGAAGCTGCGCGAAGCCCTACTAGCAGCACAAAAAGCCAACAAGGCTAAAACTGCCTTTTTATCTAGAATGAGCCATGATATGCGTACGCCTTTAAATGGTATTCTAGGGCTCACCTCTTTGATTAAAGGAAGCACTATAGACAATAGTATCAGAGAGGACTTAGCAGCACTTGAAGTATCCGGCAAATATTTACTCAATTTAATTAACGATACCTTAGATGTGAGTAAAATAGAAAGTGGCAGGCTTGAACTACATCCCGTTGTATGTGATGGCAGAGAGCTGTTTAATGATGTTTTAAAACTGGCTAATCCCGGTTTGCAGGAGAAACATCTTACCTTAACTACTCATATAGAAAACATACCATTCACTATTGTATATATGGATAGAAATCGTTTTGAGCAAGCCATGATGAATGTATTGAGTAATGCCATTAAATTTACTGCACCGGGTGGTGCCATTGATATTAGCATGAGGAACATTTCTGTTGATAAGGGTGTTATTACAGATGAAATTGTAATAAGTGATACAGGTATAGGCATTAGTCCTAGCTTTTTGCCCCACATTTTTGAAGCGTTTGCGCAGGAAGATAATAGCTTAACCAGTCCTAGAGAGGGTACTGGCTTGGGCATGGCTATTACTAAACAGCTTATTGATTTAATGGATGGTAGCATTTCTGTAGAAAGTGAAGTGGGTAAGGGGACAGCCTTTACTATAACCATGAAATTCCCTATTGCTACGGAAGAACAAATTGCTGGCTGGCATAAAACAAAACAGCAAGTTGTAGAGGGAATTAGTTTTGTGGGCAAGCATATTTTGTTGTGTGAAGAGCAACCTCTTAACGTCAAAATAAGTAAACATTTACTAGAAGAGAAAGGGGCTATTATCGACATAGCAGAAAATGGACAGGTCGCTGTAG
>SABI01000652.1 GCA_009929055.1 Spirochaetia bacterium
ACTTAATACTGGTGAAGTTCCGACTGTTAGAGCATTTCAAAGGAAGTTTCCCAGATATAAGTTAGAGACTGTAAAGTTAGATGGAGAAGTAGTTGTAGGAACAGAAGAGAACTTAAAGTTTTGGTGTGATGAGCTAAGACTGAAAGTAAAACACAACACAATAGCGGATTTAGTAGATAGTGTTGCAGTCAATCTTCAAGACTTCAAGACTGAGGAAGCTTATGCCGCTTTGAAGCAGACTATTGCTTTTGTAGAGAATGAGGTAGCTGTTACCTCAGATGTGGACTTGACTAAAGATACTGAGGGGAGAATACAAGCCTACCTTGAACGAAAGAACAATAAAGGTATGAGAGGTATTCCCACAGGAATCCACCATCTTGACTACATATTGAAAGGTCTTGAAAAAGAGACTTTGACTACCCTTATTGCCAATACTGGTGTAGGAAAGACGTGGCTTGAAATTCTTATAGGAGCTAACTGTCAGCTACAGAATTACAGAGTCTTACAGTTTGTGACAGAAATGTCGGAAGAGATTATGAGAGACCGTTATGAAGCGGTATTGTTTGCAAAGTGTTATAAGACTCTGAATTACAATGCGTTTAAGTCTGGTGCTCTTTCCCTTGAAGTAGAAAAGCAGTATTTTGAATTTTTGGAAAACGACTTGCCGAACTTTGAACCTTTGATTATTGCCACTGCAACAGGTGTTATGGGAGTAAGTGCCGCTATTGATAAATATGAGCCTGATATAGTCCTCATTGACTCTGCTTACCTTATGGAAGATGACCAAGGGGCAAAAGATGATTGGCTTAGAGTAGCACATATTACCCGTGATTTAAAGAAGCTTGCAAAGAGGACTAAAATTCCTATTTTCATTAACACTCAAGCAGATAAGAACACGAGTAAAAAAACGGGTCCCGAATTAGGGTCTATCATGTACACACAAGCTATTGGTCAGGACTCTGATAATGTACTTGCATTGTTCCGTGACGAGATTATGATAAATGACCGAGAGATGGGACTTAAAGTGTTGAAACAACGTGAGGGTACTTTGGGTAAATTGACTTTGAATTGGGACTTTGATACAATGAATTTCAGTGAAATCTATATGCAACAAACTGATGACGATTCAGAAATCCCAGACAATACTTTAAGTGTACTGGACGATGATTAGGAGGTGAGTCCTGTGAGTGGAGGACTTTCTAAAGAACAAACAGAGGATTTACTTGACTATATAGGTG
>SABI01000653.1 GCA_009929055.1 Spirochaetia bacterium
ATAATAGGTTCTTTGAAAGTCTTGGAAGATTCCCCTTAGTTGAAGAAGATGAAAAACCATTAAGACTTATGATTCCCGATTATAGAAAGTTCTTGGAATTGTAGGGGGATGTATGAAAATTTCCGCTGTTGGATGTTGCCTGATTGACTATCTTTATGCTGATTGTGACTATCAAGATACGGAGTTTCAGAGCCTATTAAGCACAAATACTGGAGATGGAGGCTTGATTCAAGGGGGCTTGGTTTTTGCAGAAGACTTGGAAGTATTTGCAGGCAAACCTTTTTCAGAACTAATCGATACACTCAGCCGAGGCAAGCATCCTGCAACCAATCTAGGAGGGCCTGCAATCATTTCATTAATCCATGTTTCGCAGGTAATGCACAATTTGCCTGTCTCCTGTTCTTTTTTTGGCATTATTGGGAAAGACCATGATGGTACATTAATCAAAGAGTATATCGGAAAAACTGATGTAGAAGCTGCTTTCCTTGAGCTTGGTACACATCCAACTCCCACAACCTATGTTCTTGGAGATCGCCATGCACTGGGAGGTAAAGGAGAACGCTCATTTATCAATGTGATTGGAGCGGCAGGTGAGTTGACCTCTCATGAAATCCCCAACGAGCTGTTTAATACGGATTTGTTCGTACTAGGAGGTACTGCTCTCTTGCCGGCGTTACATGAAGAACTTGAATTGCTTTTGACAAGAGCCAAGAGAGCGGGTGCAATGACTATTGTAGGTACGATTTTTGACTTCAAGAATGAGAAGAAAAATCTGATAAAGTACACGAAAAGAGAAATTCCAGATTTTCTGAATGATGTAATATGTGTTTAAAAGAGCATAGAGCTATCTAGAAGCTAAAGAAAACAAAAAGTAATACCAATGCTAGGGTCAATACTTTTTAAAGCTTCTAGGCTCTCTATCAGCTTAAACAAGACTTAAATAAACAAGGAGAAAATAAATGATAGAAATTAAATTTGAATTAGATAGATATACATTAACAAAAACTTATAAACTTTCAGAAGAGGAAGTTGACCAGTTAGAGAAAAATATGGAAGATTATAGAAAGAGTTTCTCTCAAGAGTTTGCCACATATTTTAGCGGGGAAATTATAAAATTGGATATGTTACGAGAAGAATGTGGGTTACCTAGTATTTTAAATAGAAATGGAGAAGAATTATGAGAACTTTAAGTTATGAAGATTGGTATGATAAAATAGATTTTGGTGTATGTCA
>SABI01000654.1 GCA_009929055.1 Spirochaetia bacterium
AAGGAGTCCACTTGAAAAAGATCGTAGCGTTAACAGCCTTTATTTGCATTAGTATCCTATTATACTGTACTGAACCCATTATGCCATACCCTAAGGTTCCTGATCATCAGGGTTCTTTTGTCAACTGGGGATTTGCTGTTCTTCTTATCTTTGTTCTGTCTATGGTACTGGCGCTATTATCCTTTGTAGTACACTCTATAGATTCTAGTATTAAGAATCTGTCTTGTGATTGTACTAAGAAGAGAGAAGAGAATATGGAGTTTATTAATAACGAAGTATCCTTTGTATCTACTACAATATCAAATCTCAATAGTGTCATCCTGGATCTTGCAGAAGAGTTTGGTATCAATGGGTGGCCTATGGAGAGAGCTATTACATTATTTGATATCATTATGAGAGGACACTGTCAGACTAAAGCTGTGAAGATGGCTGAATTAATTAGAGGGAGTAATGGGAATGATAAGGATGATTTGCTTATTAACCTGAGCCACTCATATAGAACCATAACAGAAGAAGAGAAGAACATACTTAATCATATCGTTATAAAGGAGACTGGAGTAAGATTAGGTTCTTATCTTAACTGTATACTCTCTACTGAAGGCTGGGAAAGATTCATTATACATAGTGTCGAACCTATACTTAGCGTACACTTTCATAATAGAGATACATATAGTATTATAACTTCTACATATAACTGCTTGTGGAAAGATGTAGTAAAGATTAAACAAACTATAAAAGGAGATATGAATGAAGAGATTTAAGAAAGCATTGTACAGGTTTCTGTCAGGTAAGGCATACATACTGTTTGGAATTATGACAGTAATCTCTGGGCTTCTTATGATGAGGTTCGTGTGAAGAAGATGTTATCAAGGAACTTCATACTCTCTGTACTTATATTTGCTACAGGAACATTCCTTGCATACTCAGGTAAACTAAGCTGGGAATGGATTGTTATGAGTATAAGTTCCTTTTCTGCTTTTGGCATACTGGAAGTAATTAAAAGACAGATTAGCTCTGTTGATAAGGATACCTTAGATGGTATCATAAAAGGAATCAGCAAATGAGAGAAGCATTAGTTGTACTCTTAGTTGCACTTGTTACCCTGTTGGGTCTTAATTTGTTTTTCAAGGGAGAGAGCCCTGAGCCACAAGTTCTCCAGAAAGACAGCGTAATAACGGTAGTCAAGGTTCAGACCATAGTGGACACCGTTTTACTGCTACAAGAAGCTG
>SABI01000141.1 GCA_009929055.1 Spirochaetia bacterium
ATGGTGGAAAAATCCAGCACGTGACGTATCCAGACAACTTTATGGATGAAGCAGAGACAACAATCTCTGTTATCAGCGGACTTGCAGATGATCCTCTCATGAAAGCTGTTATTGTAAACCAAGCTATTCCTGGTACAACAGAAGCTTTCCGCCGTATTAAGGAAAGAAGACCTGATGTAATCTTGATTGCTGGTGAAGCACATGAAGACCCATCTGTAATTCAAAGTGCAGCTGACTTAGCTGTTAACAATGACTTTGTAGCAAGAGGATACCTCATCATCAAGACTGCACATGACCTTGGTGTTGACACATTTGTTCATATCTCTTTCCCAAGACATATGAGCTATGAAACTCTTAGCCGACGCGCAGCAATTATGCGTGAAACATGTAAAGAATTTGGAATGACCTTTGTATTAGAAACAGCACCAGACCCAACAAGTGATGTTGGTGTAGCAGGTGCTCAACAATACATCCTTGAGAAAGTTCCAGCTTGGGTAGACAAATATGGTAGTAACGCAGCTTACTTCTGTACAAACGATGCTCATACTGAACCATTACTTAAACAACTCCTCGCTTATGGTGGATACTTCATTGAAGCCGACCTTCCTTCTCCTTTGATGGGTTATCCTGGAGCATTAGGGCTTGACCTCTCAGCTGAAGCTGGTGATTTTGCAGCAATTGTGAAGAAAGTTGAATCATCAATTGTAGCAAAAGGCGGTTCCGGTCGTTTTGGAACATGGGCTTTCTCTTATGGTTATACTGTAACTGCAGCTTTAACACAGCATGCTATCAACATTGTTGAAGGCAACTCTGAATTGTTAAAACTTAGTGACATCATGAAAGCTTTTGGTCAATTCACTCCTGGCGCTCAATGGAATGGAAGTGCATATACCGACGTAGCTACTGGTGTTCGTGCTAAGAACCACATCTTGATTTATCAAGATACATATATGATGGGTAAGGGCTTCATGGGTACTCCAGAAGTTGTTGTCCCAGACAAATATTTCCTAGTTAAATAGGACCTAGTGATTAAAGGAAGGGGGTGTATATCTCCTTCTTTTATTGTTACAAATTGTGTTAACAAAGAGGGTGTAGCTCACCTGTCAATTAAGACAGGTTAGGAGACGCCCTCTTTGGAGTAATGAAGGAAAATGTATGAAAGTTAGTGGCGCTCCGTTATTAGAAATGCGCAATATCAGTAAAGATTTCTTTGGCAATCAAGTGCTTGCAGATGTGAACTTTAGTTTGAAAAGCGGAGAAATTTTAGGATTAGTTGGAGAGAATGGGGCAGGAAAAACTACTCTTATGAAAATCCTCTTTGGAATGGAAGAAATTCATCAAACTGGTGGGTATGGTGGTGAAATCATGTTGAATGGAAATACTGTTCAATACCTTTCCCCATTTGATGCATTAGCTGATGGGATTGGAATGGTCCATCAAGAGTTTTCTCTTCTGCCAGACTTTTCGGCTTCCGAGAATATTTTACTTAATCGTGAACCAAAAAACACCACACTTGTCTCACAAGTTTTCGGAGAGCGCCTAGATGCCCTTGATCGAAAGACAATGCACTCTAAAGCTGCCTCTGCCATTGCAAAACTCGGGGTAGACCTTGATCCTGAGATGCTTGTTTCACAAATGCCTGTAGGATATAAACAATTCACTGAAATAGCTCGGGAATTGAGTAAAGATGAAATAAAATTATTAGTGTTGGATGAACCAACGGCTGTTCTTACTGAAAAAGAAGCCGATATTCTCCTTTCTGCTATGAAAAACCTTGCTAAAGAAGGTATCTCTATTATTTTTATTTCACATAGATTACAGGAAATCATCGACGTGTGTGATACTGTTATGGTGATGCGTGATGGGAAAATTATAAAAAATGTACCATCAAAAGAGTTAACAATTCCTCAGATAGCCAAATGGATGGTAGGGCGAGATGTAGGTTCAAAAATCGCTCGTAGAGATTTTGATGTTAACTCGCAACCAGTCCTTCTCTCAATTAATAACCTCTGGGTAGACATGCCAGGAGAAACAGTAAAAGATGTTTCAATCGACATTCATAAAGGAGAAATACTTGGCTTTGGAGGCTTAGCAGGGCAAGGAAAGCTCGGTATTCCTAATGGAGTAATGGGACTATTCTCTGCAGGGGGAAAGATAACTTTTGAGGGAAAACCAATTGGGTTAAATCAACCTCGTAAATTCTTAAATGCAGGAATGGCTTTTGTCTCTGAAGATCGCCGTGGAGTTGGATTACTCCTCGATGAACCACTTGATTGGAATATTTCATTTACTGCGATGCAAGTGCAGGACAAATACTTAAAGAAATTATTTGGAGGCTTAATTAATTGGCGAGATGAGAAAGAAATTAGAGAAGTTGCCCAAAAATATATTGATTCATTAGAGATTAAATGTACAAGTTATCGCCAAGCAGCTAAGGAGCTTTCAGGGGGAAACCAACAGAAAGTGTGTTTAGCTAAAGCATTTGCAGTAGAACCAAAACTCCTATTTGTATCAGAGCCAACACGAGGCATAGATATAGGGGCGAAATCACTCGTGCTGCAAGTATTACGTGATTACAATGAGCGTATGGGAGTTACTATTGTGATGATTAGCTCTGAATTAGAAGAACTCAGATCAATATGTGATCGTGTTGCTATAGTTACTGATGGAAAAATTGCTGGTATTCTTCCCTCTGATACAGACTCAGCTGAATTTGGGCTGTTGATGGTGGGGAAAATAGCAGGAAATGTAGAAGAAAGAGGTCAACATGATTAAGATTCAACAATTTATTCATTCATTCGGCTGGCCCCGAATCATCATAGGCCTATTTCTATTATCACTATTTATCATAGCACCATTTGTTGGAGTGAGAATTAGCACCTCCCTAAGTGACACCTTAGTCCGTGTTGGTATGAATGGGGTAATGGTATTAGCTATGGTTCCTATGATACATTCAGGCTGCGGCCTCAACTTTGGTCTCCCTTTAGGAATTATCGCAGGACTATTAGGGGGGACTCTCTCTATCCAATTAGGCTTTACCGGTGGAGCTTCATTTGTCATGGCTATTATTTGTGCAACACCCTTTGGCATATTATTTGGCTGGGGATATGGAAAGCTCCTTAACCGAGTCAAAGGGGGCGAGATGATGATAGCCACGTATGTTGGTTTCTCATCAGTTGCCTTCATGTGTATGATGTGGCTCTTACTCCCCTATAACCATCCTACGATGGTATGGGGCTATACTGGCTCTGGCTTAAGGACAACAATTTCCACTGAAGGATTTTACCTTCATGTCCTTAATGATTTCCTACAGCTTAGAATAGGGGAAAAATTCCTTTTCCCAACAGGAATGATTCTATTCTTTGCACTCATGGCCCTATTAATGTGGGCTTTTCTCCATACTAAAACTGGTACTGCAATGACTGCAGTAGGAAGTAATCCAGTCTTTGCACGAGCTGCTGGAATTAATATTGATAGAACAAGAACTATGTCAGTTATTATGTCAACGTGGCTTGGAGCAATAGGTATCTTAGTGTATCAGCAAAGTTTTGGCTTTATTCAACTCTATATGGGTCCTTTTTATATGGCCTTACCAGCTGTTTCAGCAATTCTAATTGGAGGAGCTTCAGTAAATAAAGCTTCAATAGCCAACGTTGTTATTGGGACGTTCCTCTTTCAAGGAATTCTTACGATGACCCCTAGTGTGATGAACTCAGTCATTCACACTGACATGTCTGAAGTTATTCGTATTGTGGTTTCTAACGGCATGATTTTGTATGCATTGACTAGAAAATCGGAGGTTTCCCGATGAGTGAATTACGTGAAAATAAAAGAGAGAAACTTTTTAATCTCATAGAGAAAAATGCTGTTCCGATTCTGTTTTTAATTATCTGTGCAGTTGGTATCCCTTTCTCAGGCTATTCTTTGAATTACCTTGGGCAAGAAATAATTGTAAGAATTGCCCGTAACAGCTTTCTTATTATTGCTCTTCTCATCCCTATTATGGCTGGTATGGGACTAAACTTTGGAATGACCCTTGGAGCAATGGCTGGTCAGATTGGCCTTATTTTTATAACTGACTGGGGTATTGGTGGAATTCCAGGAATGATTTTAGCTATGATTATCTCTACCCCTATTTCAGCTCTGTTAGGGTGGGTATGTGGAAAAATCCTGAATATGGCAAAGGGGCGTGAAATGGTCACCTCCTATATCATTGGGTTCTTCATTAATGGTGTATACCAACTTATTGTATTATATGGGATGGGGCCTGTTATTAAGATTGGTAACCCTGCTTTAGTGTTACCACGTGGATATGGGATTCGTAACACCGTTAACTTAATTGGCATTCGTCGTTCAATGGATAGCCTATTGGCTGTAAGAATTTTTGGTTTAAGTATTCCTGTGTTAACTCTTCTTGTGATAGCAGCCCTTTGTTTTTTTATCATCTGGTTTAAGAAATCAAAACTAGGGCAGGACATGAGAGCTGTTGGACAAGATATGGAAGTAGCTCGAGCAGCTGGAATTCGAGTTGAACACACCCGAATTGTTTCAGTTGTGATTTCAACTATCCTTGCTGGCTATGGAATGATCATCTACTTACAAAACATGGGTACATTAAATACCTATAACTCCCACATGCAAATTGGAATGTTCTCAATTGCCGCCCTTTTAGTAGGGGGAGCTACAGTCAATAGAGCTGGTATTGGTAACGTGTTTTTAGGGGTTACCTTATTCCACCTTATGTTCATCGTCTCTCCAATGGCAGGAAAGAACCTTATTGGACAAGCTCAGTTAGGTGAGTACTTCAGAGTATTTGTCTCCTACGGCGTAATTACGTTAGCTTTAGTCCTCTATGAAATTCGTAAAAGAAGAGCTCGTTCTAAAACAGGGCGCCTCCTCGCACAAGATCAAGCTGATCTAAAGGATGTGGAAGTATGAAAAAAATACATTTTACACGTCGAAATGGGTATCAGCTTATCGCAATTGGGGTAGTTCTCTTAATTGGGGTTCTTATGTTCTTTGTTGGAAAACAACATGTAATTCTCCTCGATAACAAGACCTTGGAGGATAACGGGAAAACATATCAAGCTTTTTCTATTGTTGAAGTACAAGTAAACAAAGGAGAACCAATAGAACTTGGCCCTCGTGATAGAGATAAAGGAGAAGTAATGGGTCAGAAGCATACCATAACTGTTCGCTATACTGACCGCTCCTTCCAAGAATACGAAATAGTGGAAAAGATTACACTTAACCTTCAGCAACAGATGGTCCTTGTTAACATTCCAGCTCTAGCTGCTGGTGCAGATAAATCAGTATGGCTTCAGCCGTATGAAGTGCCAACTCTCCTTACCTTGCCTTCTAATGATGAGCCAATTATTACCGATGAGATCATGCCAATAGATATTTAAGTATGCAATAAGAATATGCCTTGGTTCAGCCAAGGCATTATTATTACCTTAACAATAAAGATACCTCTTTAAAAAGCGATAAATAGGAATGAAAGAGAAGAGACTGAAAAGTCTGGTTGAACATATAAAGATTCTCACAAACCTCGAAGGAATACAATAGACTCTATTTTTAATGAGAATTAATATATTGGTTTCATTGTTTTCTATGGTATTCTATCTCTAACATCTGAGATGATAAAATATTTCTGACGGGGAATTAACGAGTTTTATACAAAGAGGCAAGAGATGGAACGAATCAAAGTAGCGAGTGTCCAGTTTCAACATATAGCTGGGAATAAAGGTGAGAATTTAAAGACGATTGTCTCGTTTGTTGAGCAAGCAGCAAAAAGTAAAGTACATCTTATTGTTTTTCCAGAAATGTGCATCACTGGGTATTGGCATGTCCGTAACTTAAGCAAGGAAGAAATTCTTCAATTAGCAGAACCTGTCCCAAGTGGATCTTCAACAAGAGTGTTAGTTGATCTTGCTATGAAACACAAGATGACTATCGGTGCTGGCCTTATTGAGCTCTCACCTGAAGGAGATCTCTATAATACGTATGTGGTAGCCCTATCGGATGGAACTGTCCACTTTCACCGAAAATTACACACCTTCATTAGCGCCTATATGCAAAGTGGTAACTCCTACACTCTCTTTGATATCCCGCAGGGAGTGAAAGTAGGGGTTCTCACCTGTTACGATAATAACATTGTAGAGAATGCTCGAATCACCGCACTCATGGGAGCAGAAGTTCTTCTAGCCCCCCACCAGACAGGAGGATGTAACTCGGCTAGTCCAAAAGGAATGAAACATATCTTTGATATGGTTAATGACATTATTATTCCAACACCAGGAGCAGTCATGGATGCAACCATGATTCTAGATGAAATATTTGATGGTGTAATGACCATAGATGTTGGTGGTGCAACCACAGATGTTCATTCCATTTGTTCTCCAAAAGGAGAATATATCAAATATCATGATGGAGAACCAAGGTTTAAAAGAACCGTTGAAGGGGATTTAGGGGTTTATATTAATAGAAAATTAGTCATGGAT
>SABI01000655.1 GCA_009929055.1 Spirochaetia bacterium
GGAGCAATTATTGCCTGTATTCCAGCCTTTGTCTTTGTAATCTTTTTTCAAAAATATATAGTAACAGGATTAACAAGTGGATCTGTCAAAGGATAAAAAAATGCACTTTATGTTAATCATTCGGAGGTAACTCACATGAGTAAATATTCACTAATTCCACAAGAAGTTGAAAAAGTTTTAACTAAGTTTCGTACAATTAAGACACAAATTCCCTCTCCTTCATCAGTGCCCTTATTACAAGAGATGTTAGAGTATGAACCAATTTCCATGCAAGGTCAGCCTCCAATCATTATTGATAGAGCTGAAGGATTTCAGGTATATGATGAAAGTGAAAATATGTGGTTGGATTTTTCTAGTGGTGTTCTCATTAACAACATAGGTCATGGAGATTCACACATAACAAAAGCTTTAACTGAAGTAATAAATAAACCCCTACTATCTACCTATGTTTTTCCCCATAGAGCAAGGATAACTCTCTCTAAGATGTTGTGTGAAACTGTGAAATTCCCTAATTATAAAGTTTTTCTTTTATCAACAGGCTCAGAAGCAACAGAGAACTGTATAAAATTAGCTAAAACTTATGGATTAAAAAAATATGGATCACATAAAAAATATTTCATCTCTTTCGATAATGCTTTTCATGGAAGAACTCTTGGTGCTCAGTTAGCTGGGGGAATGGCAAAAGGAAAAACATGGATCGGAGAATTAGATCCTACATTTGTCCAAGTTCCCTTCCCTGATGGATATAGGACTGAAGATCTCTCTTTTGACCTCTTTCTTAAAACATTAGAAAAGAAGGGGATTAAGGGAGAAGATGTGTGTGGTGTGATGAGTGAAAGTTACCAAGGAGTTGGTCCTCACTTCTTCCCTAAAGAGTATGCAAAGAGCCTTGAAGCATGGTGTAAAAAGTTTGATGCTGTGTTGATAATGGATGAAGTACAAGCAGGATTTTGCCGAACAGGTAAATGGTATACATATGAACACTACGACATTCAACCAGACTTGATTGCTTGTGGCAAAGGGATCTCAGGAGCATTACCTCTCTCTGCTGTTATAGGTCGAGATGAATTAATGAACCAATATGCTCCTGGGTCTATGACGAGTACCCACTCAGGTTCTCCCTTACCAGTTGTTTCAGCTATTGCAAATATAACTGAGCTAAAGAAAGGTAAGCACCTAGAAAACGCAAGGACTCTTGGTCCCATCTTAACAGCTTCTCTTGAAAAGC
>SABI01000656.1 GCA_009929055.1 Spirochaetia bacterium
ATTCAAAACCGTGCAGCTAAAATGGTAGAAGTTAAAGACGCTGTTATTGCTAAAGGCGACTTTGCTATTATCGATTTTGCAGGAACTGTTAATGGTGAAGCATTTGCAGGCGGCGAAGGTAAGGGCTATCCTTTAGAAGTTGGCTCTGGTAGCTTCATCCCTGGCTTTGAAGACCAATTAATTGGTAAGAAAGCTGGAGATTCCACTGATGTTAATGTAACTTTCCCAGAAGATTATTTCTCCAAGGAATTAGCTGGTAAAGAAGCTGTATTTAAGGTTAATGTTCAAGATGTTAAGCGCAAGGAACTTCCTGCTGTAGATGATGCTCTAATTGCTGCTAACTCTGACTGCAAAACTGTAGAAGAGTTCAAGACCAAGAGCAAAGAGCGTATGGAAAAAATGGCTGAGAGCCGCAACGAAGCTGAATATGAAAAGGCTTTAATTGAAAAGGCTGTAGCTAATGCTAAATTTGAAGTTCCTGAAATCATGGTTGAAGATAGAATTAACAACATGGTTGAAGAAATGTCCTTAAATTTAGAGAGCCGCAAAATGAATCTTGATATGTACTTAAAGTACACTGGTCAAGATATGGCTAAATTACGTGAAGCTCAAAAGCCTACTGCTTTAGAAAACGTAAAGACTGATATCGTTTTAGATGCTATTGCTAAAGCAGAAGATATTAAAGTTACTGAAGAAGATGCTATGAATGAAATGGCTGGCATTGCCGCTCAACATGGCGCATCTTTACAAGATGTTCAAAAAATTATTAAAGAAAACAACACTGTTGGCTTATTATTAGCTAACGTATTGCGCAAAAAAGCTGCTCGTGTTATTATCGACAACGCTAAGGGCGCAGTAAAAGTTGAAGAAGCAAAATAAGAAAAGAGGTGGGCCACATGTCCTATGTGCCGATAGTAGTAGAACAATCAAGCAGGGGAGAACGTTCTTATGATATTTATTCCCGTTTGTTAAAAGATAGAATTGTCTTTGTTACCGGCGAAATCGATGACTATATGGCCAATCTGATTATAGCTCAGCTGTTATTCTTAGAGGCAGAGGATCCAGATAAGGATGTTCATCTCTATATTAACAGCCCAGGTGGTAGCGTAAGTGCCGGTATGGCTATTTATGATACAATGCAATATATTAAACCTGATGTTTCCACTATTTGTATTGGTATGGCTGCTTCTATGGCTTCCATCCTTTTAGCAGCAGGAACTCATGG
>SABI01000657.1 GCA_009929055.1 Spirochaetia bacterium
CCACCCTGTTTTACAAACTCATTTGCAAAGTAGTGTCTAAAAGCATGAGGGTGAACCTTCTCAGGGTCAATCCCGCAATCCTTTGCGGTTCTGTCGAGAGACACATTAAGGTTACTGTTGTACATTCTCAATCCATTCTTACCTAAAAATATCAGATTGCTACTCTCTAATGCTTTCTTAACCAATTTTTTATCGCCACTATGACGCTCTGCAAGCATTTCCTTTGTCCAAACCTTGCGGTGGTTCGCTATGTAATTCGCAAGACAGCTTGAAGCGGTTTCGTTTAAAGGAACTATTCTGTCTTTTCCACCCTTTCCGTCTATAACATACACACAACCGTCTCTGAAGTCCTGCAACCTGAGAGTAAGACATTCTTCAATTCTAAGCCCAGAGTTCATCAACAGAGTATATAGAGTGAATAACTTTGGTCTGCTCTTTACCGAATCGAGAATTTTCTTTGCTTCTTCTCTTGTTTCATAATCATGATAATACACCCATTCTGTTTTTAGTGTATGGAAAAAGCTTTCGGCCACGGCATTATCCCAGCAATTTCCTTTGCGGCTCATGCTGCAGATCATCTTATGATCTTCGAGTATTTGTCTAAATACTCTAGAAGCATACTGAGAGCCTCTGTCACTATGATGAATACAGTCTTGTGTTGATCGTCCTGAGTTAATGGCCATCCGTAAAGAATCAAGAACAAGTTCAACTGTCATATTAGCACCCATTGACCATCCTACAACACGTCTGGAGCAGATATCTAGAGTTACAGCAAGATAAAGCCAGCCTTCTCTAGTAGGAATATAACTAATATCAGAACACCACGCTACGTCTGTTTGCTCTATATTAAAATCTCTATTTAGAATGTTTTCAGCAACAGGGTGTGAATGATTAGAGTCAGTTGTTACCACTCTAAACCTTCGTGCTGTTCTCGCCCTGAGGCCTCTTTCGCGCATCCAGAGTTCAACAGTGCTTTGAGCAATTTTATATCCCCTCTTTTGTAACTCTTGAGTGATTCTAGGTGCTCCATATATCTGATAATTTTCATTGAAAATATTTTCAATAAGCACTACCAATAACTCTTTTCTTTTGGTGCGTGTAGACTCCTCACGCACAAGCCAGTCGTAGTAACCACTTGTAGAAACTTTAAGAACTCTACAGGCAAATACCACAGGAAATTCTGCTTTATGATCAAAGATAAAGGCGTTGAAGGGTTTGATTTT
>SABI01000142.1 GCA_009929055.1 Spirochaetia bacterium
TTATGCTTTTCCACTTCAAAAGAGTTGCTAGAACGGGATAGGGGATAGCACTCTCATCAATTGTCCCATAGGCATCATTTGTGTGGATGATATAGACCTGCTCTACTACATCTTGGGTAACAACAGGGGGAGCTGCTTGTTTTTCAACAGGAGGAGTAACTTTTGCTTCAACAGGTTCTGGTTTCACCTCTTCTTTCTTTTCAACAGGAGCTGGTTTTTTTACTTCTTCTTTCACAACAGGAGGAGTAGCTTTTACTTCTTCTTTCACAACAGGAGAGGGAAGAGTAGCTATTTTTGTAATACTTAGACCATCTTTTACTGCAGAACTAGGAAGAAGAGAACTTGTATTCATTTCTTGGTTGATTGAAAGGGTCGTATAGGTTTGTTTTGATATCTCTTTCTCTTTAAGGAAAGGGTCAGCTAAATCAAGGTAGTGATAAGGGCTAAGAGTAGTTTTCTTTCGGGTAATAGTGTTTGTAACTTGGACGCTACTGCCAAGAGAAAATACTAATTCAGAAATATCACTTGAGACAAATAACTCTCCAGGACCCATAACATCATATATCCCAATTGGGGTATGTACATTCATCTTGCCAAGGTAGGTTTCATCTCTTAAGAAAGAGGCTGAACCTGCAACAAGATAGAATTTTAAGTCATTCTTATTATCTGATACAACCGACAGTACTGATTCTTTTTGTAATAATATCGTAACATTGCTACTTTTAATTACAATAGGATCAAAGCTTGAAAGGACTACCCACCCACGCTGCAAGGCTTGAGGAGGGTCAGTTTGTTCTACATAGACACCCTTTTCATTAAACTGAAAAGCGTCACTCTCTAGAGCTCCCTCAATGTGCAAATATGGTAAACCACGATTTAGAGGTTCAGCAAATGCAGGTAGCAACATAGTTAGTAGGAGAACTCCCATTAAAACGGTCATAACAAGTAGGTTTTTCTTTTTATTCATCATATTACCAATTTACTCCATAATCCTTTTATCATCAACTATCTGAGCAAGATCACATAGTCGTGTTATTTGTTACTATTGTACTCTCTTTTTATCCGATAAGCAAACTCATGTGCATGAAAAATGTGTTCTCGAGCATCCCTGTCGAGGGCAACTAACTCTCTTACAATAGGTTTTATTTTACTTCTAATATTCGATTGATCATACGGACAAACTGGTTTCATTACAGGAAACAAGAATTCACCTGTGAGATCTCTTATGGTATCTTCATGAATCTCTATCATAGGACGGATCACATGAAGCTTCCCTTTAAAAAATTCTTGGATGGGGAGCATCGTTGCAAAAGAACCCCTTTTTGTAAGATTCATAAGGGATGTTTCTACTAAATCATCAAGGTGATGCCCTGTTGCTATTAAAGAAAAGTTGTTGGCATCAGCATAGGTAAAAAGGATCCTTCTCCTATTTCTTGAACACAAATAGCAATTAAAATCACCATCGAAGCCTTCACTAAACTGATTTTCATGAAAAATAGTGAAAGGGATAGAGAGGTCAGAAAAGAATGTGATGAGGTTCTCTTCAGCCTCCTTCCCAATTGGATGCTCATTCCAATCAATCATGACAGCTTCTAAGTAATATTCTACTGGTAACCACTTGAGTCTAAGAGAAAGGGCAGCTGCAAGGGCAAGGGAATCCTTTCCCCCTGAAACGCTTAATAACACCCTCTCACCACTAGTGATCATCTCATAGGTATTAATTGTTTTACCCACATTCTTAATAAAACGCATCATTCTAGGGGGAATGTTCCCTTTTATTAATTCTCTATAATGGGTGTGTTTCATACAAATCCTTTAAAGATTGGATCACTTATATGAGAAGCGACAAAGGAGGGGACAAAAAGTCTAAATTTTCTTAAACTTGTTGTAAATGAGTCAACAACAAAAGGGGTGAATAATTCGTTTACTTCATGGAATTGTAAAGAAGGAAGCCCATTTCTACTAATATGGACATCTGCTTCAAAAGAGACCTCTTCTGGGATATCGACAATAACAAAGGAGGGGTCAAGAGTGGGGTAGTGAACCACTAACTCCTCCCATATTTGAACTTCTATCTTCTCTCTCTCACTTTCTGCAGCTAATTGTTGATGGCGAGTATTATTTTTATCATAAGGGAGACTCGAGGCGACATGTAATAGGTTTCCACTATGAACTGCTTGAAATAATTTACCACAGTCGTAATTAATTAAACTAAGCATCAAAGTAGAGAAGGATTCATCAGTAAGGTTAATTAATTGCTCCATTGATAAGAGGTGTTCTTTTAAAGCCATCAGAACACTCTTTTTAATCATGCTTGTTGCGCTTCTCGTCCTTTTATGCCAATAGACGTATTTATACATGAGGTATTTTGAGAACAAAAGATGTTCTACTGCCCCAATAGCTACTTCTGGAATAGCAACATTACCAAGGTGGTCAATATGAAGGTGTCTAATAATATAAGAAGTATCTTGAACTCCGTAGGGGACACCACAGTAGGTTGCATCCCTCGATAAATAATCGAGTTTATCTGGGTCGAGTGTTCCACTTAAAAGAGACCTATATAATAGAATCTCTTTATCATCACAGAATCTACTGTGGTCTAATATGAGGGTTACAAAGCTTACTTCGGTTCCTATCTTCTCTTCTATAATAGAAATTACTTCTTTGTCTTGTTCAATTAATGAAGCTCCAATCGCTTCATGGTCGGGCTTTATAATATCTTTAAGGGCATGGGCGTAGGGGAAGTGACCAACATCATGCATCATTGCGGCACTAAGGAGGGCAAGAATCCCTTTATAGGTCATCTTAATAGGGTTCTCTTCCCCCTTCGTCAACAAAGCTATGATAATGAGGCGCGTAAGGTGAAAGACTCCAAGAGAGTGTTCGTAGCGGGTGTGGTGAGAGCCAGGATATGTTAGATAGGTGGGGCCCAGTTGTTTAATTCGGTGAAGCTTTTGCATTACACTTGTTTGACTAAGAAGATAAAACCCATGGCTAAGGGGGATATCTTTATGAATAGAATCTCTAATTGTATAGGTAAAATCTTGAAAAAGAGAGGCAATATAGTGCGAGTATTGATCCTTATGTCCCATCCAAAGCCCCCTTTTTACATGTTCTATCCTACAAAAAGATGGATAGGGTTGTCTATAGATTATTTGACATATAGGCCGTTTTGAATACATAATGCTTATTATATGAGAAACAAAATTTTTCTATTACTCTTTCTGTTATTTTCTCTTTTCCCCCCCCTTTTTGCAGAAGGGATCCTCCCCTTTAATCAACAACACGAAAAGTATGAAGACCCTTTTTATCCAACGAGTGACCTTACTCACTACATCTACACAGCCTTCACGACCCCCTATTCCCTGCAGTGGTTTGAAACATATATTGATAGTGATGTAAGGCCTACATTTCTCACTTATCACCAAGATGCACTTTCTCTCTTATCGACAAAACAAATTAAAGGGGTCCTTATTGATCAAAAAGAGAGCTATTCTATCGTAAATGTAGACTTTGATGATAATACGAGGGTGAGTTCAATGTGGAAGCACCTAGAAGATGGACTCTATGTAATGTTCTCATTTACCACATGAAAATACAAAGAGTGTATTGACAAAAGCTCCCTTAGACCTATATAGTAGCCAAAGTTGAACTAATGGCGGCGTAGCTCAGTTGGTAGAGCAAACGGCTCATATCCGTTCGGTCAGGGGTCCGAGTCCCTTCGCCGCTAACTAAGTGCTTCTTTTCCTAATCAGAAAAGAGGCCTTTTTTTTACCTTAATTACTTGCTAAAGTTCATATACAAGGATACTCTAACCACTATGACAGGCTTTTTTATAAAAAAATCATTCTTTGACGGCTGGGATAACCTTATTTCCCTTGTGATTCTGAATTTAGGATACCTCTTTGTTATTCTCTCTTTCTATGGGGCCGTAGAACTTTTCCAAGTTTCTACTGTGGGAGCAATTGTGGTGCTACTCATAGCCCTTGCCCTTAACTCTTTTTATTCAGCACTTGTAACTAATCAAACAGCTCGTTACGTGAAAGGGTATAAAGAGGGATTTAAGTATTTTATTGGTGGGATAAAAATATTCTATAAGCATGCCCTTTTACACCTATTAATTACCATAATTATTACCTCTATTATTATATTTGTTATTCCATTTTACTTATCTTATGGCTCTACTTTTACATTTATATTAGCTGTTCTTATTTTTTGGGTAGTACTTCTTGCCCTTTTATCCCTTTTATATTACTACCCATTAGCAGTTGCAATGAGTCAAGATAGTCCCCTTAAAACATTTAAAAAATCTCTCCTCATTGTCGCTGATAACATCTGGTTCACCCTCTTTTTTGCCCTCTACCAAGTGGTGTTATTTGTGATGACAATCTTTTTTGCAACTATTATGCCAGGAGTAGGGGGCTTACAGCTCTCTAAAAACGTAGCCGTCACCCTCCTTATGCTAAAATATGATTATCTTGAGCTTCATCCAACCACTAAGAAAAATGAAATCCCTTGGGAAGAACTCTTATTTGATGAGAGGGAAAAAGTGGGAAACCGTTCATTTAGATCAATCATCTTTCCATGGAAGGATTAAATGGCTATTGAAATTGAGTGTAAAGTTCATATAGAACAAGAGAGAATCCCTTTTTATAAAGAGAAGATTCAGGAGTATCTCCCTAATATACCCCCTGTTTCTGTAGATAAAAAAGATTCATACTACTCCCTCGTTAATAGCTCAGCAACCCTTTTTCGAGTAAGAAAAGATTCAAATGAGAGATTCATTACAAGAAAATTAAAAGAAAAGAGAAGTGATGGAATAGAAATAAATCAAGAAATTGAATTTTCATTTCTAGGGCAAGATTCGGTAGTTCATTCATTCTTTGAGTCTCTTGGCTACACAGTCATTATTGAGAAAGATAAAAAGGGGTGGAGTTGGAAAACAGATAATCTTACTATAGAAATTGTAGAAGTTCCCCCTTTAGGATGGTTTATAGAGATTGAGATTCTTATTAGTCATGAAGAAGACAAAGATGAAGCACTAAAGAGATTAGAACTCGTTCGAAAAGAGTTACACATCGATTCACTTGAATTAGTCTCCACCTATTATAATGAAATGTTAAAAAAAATAAGGAAGTAAATTATGCAAATGAGAGCCTCTCACATATTAGTAAAAGATAGAAATCTTGCCCAAGTGATATTAAATAAACTTAAAAGTGGAGCCGATTTTGCCTCCCTTGCAAGAGAGTATTCAACCTGTCCTTCTAAGAGTAAGGGGGGAGACCTCGGATGGTTTAGTCAAGGTCAGATGGTAAAACCCTTTGAAGAAGCTACCTTAAGACTCTCTATTGGGGCTTTAAGTGGGGTTGTTTCTACTCAATTTGGGTTTCATCTTATTAAGAAAACAGGTCAAAAAGACTAAAGGCCCCACTTCGGGTGAATGATGATTTTTTTCGTTACAGGGTGGGTAGAGAACTCTAAAGAGACTCTATAGACCTTTTCAATATGTTCCTTAATTAACACCTCTTCTACCTTCCCACTTGAGACTATGTCTCCTTGGTTAAGGAGAATCACTTCATCACTATAGGCACTTACCGCATTTAAGTCGTGTAACACAGAGACAACACTCACCTGTTTTGTATCAACAAGATCTCTTAATAGGTTAAGTATTTCAACTTGGTGGTGAATATCTAAATGACTTACCGGTTCATCTAATAATAGTACTTGGGCGTTTTGAGCAAGAGCCCTTGCAATGAGCATCCTTTGATACTCTCCACCACTAAGGTCTGTTGCATACCGAGTGGAGAATTGAGTTAATCCTACCGTTTCAATAGCCCCTTTTATAATATCAGTATCTTCACTGCTTAGGAGACTAAAACGATTATGGTATGAATAGCGAGCCATTGCTACACACTCAAAGAGGGTGAAATCATATTCAACTTTACTTGTTTGAGGAACATAGGAGGCTAAGTGAGCTATCTCTTTTTGGCTGTAAAGAACAGCATCCCCTTTTGGATAAAACAAGACATTCTTTTCAATGGGAAGGACTCTTAATAGATGCTTTAATAGGGTTGTTTTTCCCGAACCATTTGGCCCAATAATTGAAATAAATTTATGACTTGGGATATGCAATGAGAAGTTTTCAAAAAGAGGGACATTATTGTAGCCCCAATGTAATGAATTCACATACATCACATCATCTTTTTCTTTCATACTTTCCCTCTTTTATGATTAATCAACAAAATGATAAAAAGGGGTGCCCCTGCTAAAGAGGTAATAACTCCCACAGGAAGTTCTGATGGGCTAATGGCAATTCGGGCTATTAAATCACTCACGACTACCATGACACCCCCCCCAATTATTGAAACAGGGAGGAGGTTACGATGTTTTGGACCAACAACTAATCTCATAATATGGGGAACCATTAATCCAACAAAACCAATTATTCCAAAGAAAGCGACAGTGATTGATGTAGAG
>SABI01000658.1 GCA_009929055.1 Spirochaetia bacterium
ATTTACCACTCATGCAGAGAAAAGAATATTTGCGGAAAGCTGTTGAAGAGATAGCAAGTCCTTATGTAGAGGAGTTAAAGTATTACTCTTGTGACAAAAGAGTCCCTTTGATTGTATCAAGGACTAAGCTTTTGAGACTACTGAAAAGTGAATCAGAATATGGTGACATTTACCCCACACTGTATGCAGAGATTAAGAGCAGGAAGTCCAGAGAAGTATATGCAGTCAACTTCTTCACCTTTACCCCTAAAGCCTACTATGAGTACATTGTTCTTACGGGTGGTGAGGGAGTGATGATTAAGCCTAAAGACGGAAAGTACTTGCATAAAAGAGCCAGAGAATACCAGAAGATAAAGAAGTTTCTGACAAGGGAAGTCATCATTATGGGATTCTCAGAACCTACTAAAGAGTACAAAGGGAAGTTCCCTGATGACCGTTGGGCATATTGGGAAGATTGTGGAGGTCATAAGCAAAGAGCAGACATAGCTTTGACCACTTCTGCAAAAGCCTTGAAGAATAGAGGACTTTATCCTGTGTCGAAGTTTTATTATGAGGGTTGGGTAGGGAATATTCGTTTCGGGGTAATCATTTCTGATGAAGAGATTGCAAAGCTCCCGAAGAGCAAGAAGTTTAATATCGAAACTATGGTTATCCAAGACCATTTTGTTAAAGTTCTTGAAGTAGGGGAATGCTCAGGATTTGATGAAGAGATGAGAGCATTGTTTTCTTTTGGGTACTATGACCATGACGGAGAAATGATTGCTATGCACTCCAAAGAAGAGGTAGAATCCGCAGAGCAAGCAGATTTGAGTGCTATTGTATGGGTAGGTAAAGTTGTTGAAGTTAAAGCTAATGAGTTGTTTGCAGATACAGGCAAGCTTCGTCACCCTCGTTTCTTGCGATTGCGGGAAGATAAGTCCCCATTAGAGTGTATATGGGCAGACCATGTAAGCAGTGACACAATTTAAGCCTGAAAAGAGTATGTAGACTTTCTGAAAAAGATGGTGTATAATAAAGTCGGTGGAGAAATCTGCTGACTTTATTTTTTTATATTCTTGTAAAGGTGGTGAGAATTTGTGAACAACATTATGCAGAAAATAATGCAGGATATATCGAAGTAAGCATAGGTAAAGATGTGTTGACTTTAGAAGCAGGAACATTTGATGCATTTACAGATGCAGATGGCAGAGAATGGTCTATAGAATTTGATTCAACAGCAAA
>SABI01000659.1 GCA_009929055.1 Spirochaetia bacterium
GAAGATATAATCCTTATTTTTTGAGAATAACTGTTTCCGTACGAATCTAGAAATGTCAGGGTGTGACTTCCAGAAAGGGTGTACTCTTCAATAATTTCCTGTCCATCGACTACAACACTTAGTCCCTCTATGGGCATAACACTGCTAAGAATAATTTCCTTCTCACCCAGCCCCATAAATACTTCTTCTCCCAAATATGCAGTCTCTGGGTCTTTTTCAAAATACCTGTATTTATTTATCTTTTCTTGGGCGTAAGCGGTTATAACCTCGACTAACCTACCCTCAGTAAAATATGCAGCTAAAACATTTCTGTCACTTGCTGACTTATATATGTAATAAATCCCTGGCCGAGCGTTAATACTGTCAATGGGGTCCATCATAATTCCGGTATTCCATACATCCCCAGTTGCCCAATACCCTTCGATCAAAGTACTAACTTCTTCACGACCAATTGCATCTATGGCTTGCTCTATGGAAGAAAATGAATATACCCCTCCCTCCACTTCGGCTTCGTACCACTCTTTTATTGGTCTATTCTTTAATCCAAAAGTATAACTTGCCTCTACTACTCTCCTTCCCGTATTCCCAGCAATATCAAGAGTTTCTAATATATATATTCCCCCATACACCGTGAAGACATCACTTCCGGAATTAACCTGTTGTCCGTTAATCGAAAGGGTACTTCCCTCTTCAACCCTAACACTAATCTTTCCAGTTTCCCCTTCTATATCAAGTCCTGTTACCTGTGGATAATCGGGAGTACGATCAAGCACTATTTCCTTTTCATAAGACATATTTCCCGCATAATCAACCGACCTAAATATGTACCTTCCTTCCTCTGAATATATACTGCCTATTGTGGAGTAGCTGTAGCTTTCTGCTCCTGGAAGACAAACTTCAATCCTATCAAGATTTCCTTCAGCGGTATAATACACGATACCTCTCGAATTAGAATATCCGTTTCCTAAATACCTTTCATATCCCTCCGGAAAGATAGGGTTTTCCACCCCCTGCCTTGAAACATATATATCTCCCTCAGGGATCGTTCCATCATATATTAAGGATATTTCTTCTGAAAAATTTCCTGATGCATCCTCCGACTTAAAAGAATATATTCCATCCGAGTAAACTATTTCTTCCCTTATATATGGCTCCCAAAATACACTATTTGGTTTCTTAATGTATTCATTTTTGACAAACGAGTGATCATCACTAGCT
>SABI01000143.1 GCA_009929055.1 Spirochaetia bacterium
TATCCTCGATTGTAGGATTTGGAGAAGTACTCCAGCACAAACCTCTTGCAGTTATTGTAGCTCCACCATCATTAGAAATATTAGGCAATATATTGGAAACATTATTTACAATAGAACTTACAACAGAAGAAGCATAAGAAATAAACAACTTTCTCTTTGCTCTTGTTATAGCTACATAAAAAAGACGCCGCTCCTCTTCAATTGCCTTTTCATCTTCAGTAATGGTTCTCTTATGTGGAATAATATGATCTTCTATTCCAGCAAGAAAAACAGTATTAAATTCTAGCCCCTTTGCTGAATGCATTGTCATGAGAGAAACCCTTTTCTCATCATCTTTTTTGTCAACATTATCCCTTAACTGAAGCATTAATCGCTGTAAATATTCAAATATATTGTTTTCAATATTATTACTATCATGTTCCCACCGGGAGAAAAGGGTAATAAAGGTAGATATTGATTGATAACGCCACATAGCACCATTTTCATTTCCAGGATATTCCCCTAATAGATACGACCTATATTCAATCGCCTCCATAAGGGAAGTGAGCACCTTATTTCGATTTCTTCCCCCTTTCATAAACATCTCTTTGTAATCACTTATAAGAGAATGAAAAGAAGAAAGAGCATCTCCTTGCTTAGTAGGGAAATCACCTCTATGCTCAATAACATAACGGATACACTCCATATAGGAGAGATGATACTTATCCTTTATTTTTCTTAAAAGAGTGAGAGTTGCTAAACCAATTCGTCTACGAGGAGTGTTTATAATCCTTAATAGGGCAATATCATCACTTTCATTAATGAATATCCTCATGTAAGCTATAACATCTTTCACCTCTTTTCTTTCGAAAAAACTCATTCCACCCGAAACACTTACAGGAATATTTTCAAGCATCAGGGCATTTTCAAACTCAGGAATAAGATGATTCGTTCGAACCAAGATACCAAAATTATCATAACTAAGATTATGGGTAAAACTCTCTTTTCTCATATGGGTAATGATATTCTTAGCCTCGAATGCACCATCTTCACTCTCAAGGATAACAATTGTATCCCCTTTACCACTATCGGTCCAAAGAGTTTTCTCTTTTCTTGTACTATTGTTTTTTATTAATTGATTTGCTGCCGATAAAATAGTCCCACTCGACCTATAATTACGGTCGAGAAATATTTCAACTCGTTCAGGGAAGTCCTTTTCGAAATTAACAATATTTTCATAATTAGCTCCACGCCACGAATAAATGGATTGATCATCATCACCAACGACTGCAATATTGTGGTGCTCCTTCGCTAATAGATAGATTAACCTATATTGATCAAGAGACGTATCTTGAAACTCATCAACCATAATGTAATGAAAAGAGTTTCTTACCTCTTCAAGGATATGAGGGAACGAGTCAAAAAGAGTAAGGGTCTGAATGATAAGATCATCAAAATCGAGGGCATTATACAACTTCATATGCTCACTATAGAGAGAACATAGATGGGCTACCTCTTTAGTATACACGGGATGAGTTTTTACCCTATTCGTTTTTATTTCACTATAGGCCATCAGTAACTCTTTAATATCTACACTCATAATATCGATATCTTGTTCACGTAACACTTCTTTAAAAACTGAAATGCAATCTTGCTGATCATAAATGGTAAAATTATTATGAAAACCAAGATGATGAATATATTTTTTTAATATTCTAAGTCCAAAAGAGTGAAAGGTTGTAGTTTGAAGGTGAGGAAGAGCCCTTTTCGTAAGTTCTCTAATTCGAAAACCCATCTCTGAACCCGCTTTATTTGTAAAAGTAAGAGCTAAAATTTCCTCCTCTTTTACCCCCTGCTCCAAGAGGTAAGCGATTCGATGAGTAATCATTTTAGTCTTACCAGAACCAGCCCCAGCGATAATAAGCAAAGGCCCCTTAGTTTGGAGCACAGACTTTCTTTGACCTTCATTTAAGGTGGAAAGAAGAGATGAATTCATATAATTCTCCAGCATGCTTTACATGTTTTTTATAAACAG
The DNA here is from genome assembly GCA_009929055.1 of Spirochaetia bacterium. GTDB lineage: Bacteria > Spirochaetota > Spirochaetia > Sphaerochaetales > Sphaerochaetaceae > SABI01. The sequence goes on from SABI01000143.1 coordinate 2,015, forward strand.
CGAGTAAGAAGATTCTCCAACAAGGAGAATAGTCGTAACAATCATAGTAGAAATAAGGACACCAACAGAGACGGCAATAAAAGATTTTTTCATATCTAAGCCTAAAATCCACGACCCAAGGGTTCCTGTATACGCCCCTGTAATAGGGAAAGGGATAGCTACAAACAATGTAATTCCCAATAGGCCATAAAGAGCTACTTTTTTAGATAATTTATGACGAGTCTTTAAAACAGTTTTGTCAAAAAGAGCTATATACCAAGCAAAATGTGAATAGAAAAAAGAATGGAAATAGGTGAGAAAAATAATAGCTAAAGGAAATACTAACAAATTAGCCCCTCCACCAACGATAGCTGCAATAGGGAGAGATATTCCATTAAAATAGGCAAAAGGGATAGCCCCCCTCAATTCACTAATGGGCAATATGCCAAAGAACACGGTTACCAATAACGTATAAAAAGTACCCATAATCACCCCTCTCTTTTTTCTATACTAATAGCATCTGCAGGACACACTTCATGACAACAATAACAACGGATACATTTTGAATAATTTGCATTAATTTTCTTGTTTTCATTAAAACTAAGTGCCTTACCAGGACAAATGGTAATACATTTTCCACAAGAAATACATAAATTATCATCAAAAAGAGGTTTTGGTTCTCTCTGTTGGTGCTTGAATTTAATATGTTTAGTAAATAATGGACCTAAGAGAGAACTAAAAAGACGTGTTTTTTTATCAACACTTACTTTCTTGTAATCACTTAAAACAAGATCTTTAGAATCTAATAGGGGATAAGTAATATCCTCAACTTTATTCCAATGGGTGAGAGACCTCTTTAGGAGCTCTTTTAACAAAGGAATCTCCTCTATTTTATAATCCATAACAATCGCCATAGAAGCATCGATAGCAGTAGCATCAGCTGAACCAAAGAGCAACCCTGTGTGACGAGGAGACCCTCCAGCTGGACCTGGGCCCTCCATACTCACCACAGCATCTAAGATACTAAAGTCTGGTGTAGCAATTTGATATAACCCAGCTATCATACGGGAAAAAGACTCACGAGTGGGATAGAGCATATGGGAGTGACTTTTGTGTAAACCAGGAACTAAGCCAAATAAATTCTTTACACACCCTGTAATATACATAAGTTGATGTGTTTTCATTTTTGCAACGCTAAAAACATAATCGACCTCATTTAAGATAGTAGGGAGAGGAAGCTTCTTGCCGTAGGTAAAAGGAATCCTTTTAGATTGTGTATGCTTACTGAATTGGACCCAAGTAGCCCCTGTTTCTTTACATACAGCATAGATACCAGAATGTTTTGGGGTAAAATGCTGACCACTTATACCAGGAGAGTCTCCCACATAAATATGTTTCGCCCCCATTTCATATAATAGGATGATAAGATTCTTCATCACTTCAGGTCGAGTAGTAATAGCTTTTTCAGGTAGAGCATCACTCAAGATATTTGGTTTAAGAAGAATTGTCTTACCAGATACCTCTGGCATAGAACCATGTGTAACCACCTCTGTAAGAGCTTGATAGACATCTTCGTCGCTATACGTATTACACCGAGTAATCGCTACATTGGCCCCATGTTTCATCCCAATCTCCTTATTAAACACACATATAAAAGACCTAAATTATGGTGAGTATCAGGTAAAATAATCTTTCTATAAGAGAACTCTTATCCCAAACTATTAGTTAAGGGTTCTATACTGTAACGACCTTTTTATTTCTTTTCAAGTTTTGCAGTAACCTCTACATTTTTTACACTATTGCTTCTAAAGGTGCACTAAAGAATAAATCCTCCTATTCTAGTTGCCTCAATACCTCTATAGAGAGACCAATACACAACATTAAAGAGGAGAGATTTACCTTCTTTTTTTGACACATTAGATATTTTACCCATATGGTGGCCCTATGTACACACATTTTAAAGAAAATAGATAATAAAACCGGTACTAAAGGTTCCACTTGCTAAAAGACAAAAAATGTGCCAAATAAAGTGGGCATGAGGAACTTTCTTCATAGCATAAAAAAGAACCCCTATAGTATAGAGAAGCCCTGCCCCAATAATAAAATAGAGTAAATTACCAGGTAAAGCGGGTATTACTTGATTCCACACAAATACAATAGACCATCCCATCAACAGATACATGAGAACATGAAGGATTTTATATTTACCCCAGTTGAGAATGTTTATCACAATTCCAGCTACAAGAACTATATAAAGGAATATAAGAATATAGTGAGTTGCCCTCGTATTAATAAATAGCATAATAGGGGTATAGGTCCCAACAATAAGAAAGTAGATTGTTGAGTGATCAAGAATTCTAAACAGCCTCTTAGCATCCCCTTCCTTAAAAGAGTGATAAAGAGTTGAAGAGGTAAATAAAATAGATTGACTTAAAGAAAACACCACCATTCCTACAAAGGTAGATAGGGTAGGGAAATTGTTTTTCTGTATGATTACAAATATGAAAAAAGCATACGACAATAATGATGCAATACCATGAGAAATGGCATTCTCTTTTTCACTAATAGGATCTTTGTAAACTGGAAGACTAATATGGCGCTCTAGCCAAGACATTTGTTGAGTATTCATATGGGCACAATACAAGAGTAACTGAATAAAAGGCAATAGTATAAATCTACTATTGCCCAATATAGCTATTAACTAATAAAGATTAACTAGAGAATATTATCTAAAAACCTTTTAGTTCGCTCTTCTTTTGGGTGATGGAAAAGATTTTCTGGAGTATCAACTTCAATAATTTCCCCTTCATCCATAAAAATCACCCTATCTGCTGCAGCAGAAGCAAATCCCATTTCATGACTTACTATCAACATAGTCATCCCACTAGAGGCAAGGTTAAGCATAACATCAAGTACTTCTTTAATCATTTCAGGGTCTAGCGCACTAGTGGGTTCATCAAACAACATTACTTTTGGATTCATTGCTAAAGCTCTAGCAATAGCAACTCGCTGTTGCTGTCCACCAGAAAGTTGAGATGGAAAACTCATCTCTTTATCTGACAATCCCACCCTTTTCAAGAGATCCCTTGCTAATTTTTCAGCATCAGGTTTCTCCATCTTTTTCACCTTTAATGGAGCTAACATAATATTATCGATTACCGAAAGATGGGCAAAAAGATTAAAAGATTGGAACACCATTCCTACTTCCTCTCTCACCTTTCTAATATCGTGGGTTGCTGTTACTTCAACATCATCTACAAATATTTTACCACTTGTAGGAATTTCTAGTTTATTAATGCTTCTTAGGAGAGTGCTCTTACCAGAACCTGAAGGGCCAATAATAAGGACAACTTCCCCTTGTTTGACACTTAGTGAAGCATCCTTTACAGCGTTAACAATCGTATTGTTATGTAATCGATACTCTTTATATAAATTTTCAATTCGTATTCTATCCATTTTTATGCAACCTCTCTTCGAGCATCCCAACAAGGCGACTTAACAAAAGGGTTATGACTAAATAGACTAAGGCGACAATAAACATAGTCTCTAATGATAAGAACGTTCTAGAAATATATTCTCTCCCTTTTCTTAGGATGTCACTCAAAGCAATTGTAGAAACAAGGGAAGAATCTTTTAACATAGAGATAAATTCATTCCCTATAGCAGGTAAAATAACTTTTATGGTCTGAGGGATAATTACATAGCGAAAGGCTTGACCTCTCGATAACCCTAAAGCAATAGCTGCTTCCATTTGACCACGTGGGATTGCTTGAATCCCTGCCCTTACAATTTCACCCATGTAAGCCCCAAAGCAGATAGAAAGGGCAATTGTAGCTGCAAAAATACCTTCAATTTGGAACACTCGCCCCATAGCGTAATAAATAAATATAAGTTGAACTAATAGAGGGATACCACGAATAAATTCTACATATACCCCAGCGATCATATTAATAAAACGATTCTTGCTCACCGAGCCTAATCCTACAAAAAGACCAATAAAAATCGCCCCTAATATAGCAAAGACAGTAACCTGAAACGTAGTAGGAAGCCCTTTTATGACCACCAAAAATATCTGCCGATAAGGATCAGGTACAAATATTACTAGAGAAGAGAGGGTGATAATAGCAAATGCAAAGGTAAAACGCCAAGCATTAAAAATTGAATTATTATTCTTATTAGGGATAAGAACCCCATCGGTCATCTCAAGCCTAGGGGTAATAAGACGATTGTTCAACTCATTGTCAGGATGAGGACTTACTACTTTCTTTTTCATTTTGATAAAAGAATCGGCAACTTTTTTTTCTTTTTTTTGTGTATCCATAAGACCTCATAAAGACAAAAGTATAGAAGATAACTCCTATACTTTTGTAGCTTTGTCTATCTAGTAATTATAAAATATTATATTTCTCTTTAAGAGCATCAACAGTACCATTAGCAACCATAGCTTTAATACCATCATTAAGAAT
>SABI01000144.1 GCA_009929055.1 Spirochaetia bacterium
TTTAAGTCTTCCCCTGTCATCTCAAATGCCAATCTCTTGGCTTCAAACTCTAGCTTTTTATTTCTATTTGTTCGTGAATTGACTTGGAAGCCCTTACACTTCCTCAACAACTTTTAACAGTTGTTATGTAAGTAACCAACAACCTAATTCGGTAATCGTTACTATACTATTCCTTCCTTCCCTTCTCTTATATCTCTGTCAAAAATCTTAGCCTTTCGGCTTTTTTCTCGCATCCTCTTCTTGAGGCGCTCGACTGTTATACCAGAAATCTTGATAAACTGTCAAGTGTTTAGCTCAACTATTTATTTATTTCTGAATTCTCTCTAACTCATTAATTTGGTTTCATTAACTTGTTTTTGAGGCAACGAGAGGGATACTACCCGTTTTATTAAAATAGGTCTAGGGGGTTTTACAAAAAATATTACATTTTCGTAAAAATAATGAAATTCTCCTTATTATCGCGTTAAACCAGATAAAGCTTTGCTCTTGTACATCGCTATAAGATAGGTAATAAACGAAATGATAGAAGCAAACCCTGTAATAATGAACAATATTAAGATTATAGGGTCAATTATTTCCTTCCACTGTTGATTCTCGAGTAATCGAGAAACTGAGACATACAAGATCCCAGCTATCCCACTAATTGCATATAATACTGCTTTTGCTTTACCCCAATTATTCGCAGCTACCACTTTCCCTGTTTTCATCATAAGCATTCTTAAAAAGACAATAGAAAATTCTCTATACATAATGATGATAAATACCCACACAGGCATTACTGACACAGAGATTAAACAGACAAAATAGGTAAGCCTCGCAAGAGTATCACTAAAAGGATCTAATACTTTCCCTAAATCGGTCACCAACTTATATTTTCGGGCGATATAACCATCAGCTAAATCAGAGAACTCAATAAGAGCCCATAAAGAGAGCATGAGTATTGCCGATAGTGAGGATAAAGAGGGGCTAATCCAAATAGGTAAGAAGAAAGAGACGAAAAACAAAGGAGTAAGGGCCATCCTTCCTATAGTAATCTTATTTGGCACATTCATTTCATTCACCTCTCTTTAATATACTTGTTTGTTAAATACTCTTTATAATAGGTTGGATTAAGAGCTTCTTTCGTAATTTTTTCTAATAATGGTTTTGGCTCTAACAAAGCCCCCCACTTATATACATTCTCTTGTAAGTAATGGCGAATAGGAGAAAAGTCTCCTGATTCCACAATACTGTCGATAGAAATTGCTTGTTCCATTGTATGGTAGATCTGAGCTGCATAGAGATTACCTAGGGCGTAAGTAGGAAAGTAGGCAAACTCACCCATCGACCAGTGAACATCTTGCAAAACTCCTAATCGATCACTTTTCACCTCTATCCCTAACAATTTATTCATCCCCTCATTCCAAGCTTCTTTTAAATCCTTCACTTCAAGAGTTCCACTAAGGAGTGCCCTTTCAAGATTAAACCTTAACATAATATGGAGAGAATAAGTAACTTCATCTGCATCTACTCTAATAGGAGAGGGGGAAACTTTATTTACAGCCCTATAAAACTGATCTTCACTAATTCCATTTAGTTGAGTAGGGAAAAGGGTAGAAAACTTTTTATAAAAATGTTTCCAAAAAGCTCTACTACGACCAATCATATTCTCCCACAGGCGGCTTTGACTTTCATGAAAGGCTAAAGAAGATGCGTTAGCAAGAACAGTCCCTTTCAGTGAGCCATGAGAGACCCCCATTTCATACAGAGCATGTCCCCCTTCGTGGATGATTGAATAAAGGGGGCTTGTTACACTAGGTTCACTATAGCGGGTAGTAATTCTTATATCATCAGCGCCAAGAGAGATCGTATAGGGGTGGGTAGAAATCCCTACTTTTCCCCTTTTAAAATCAAAACCCATTGCCTGAAGGACGTCATTAGAGAATAGTTCTTGTTTTTGTTCGCTATAATGTTGATACAAAAACGAGTCTTCTACTTCAACTCTTCCTCTAAGGCGTTCTAATATCTGTACTAAATCTCCTTCTAATTGATCAAAGACTAGTTTAACTTCACTCGTTTTCATACCAGGTTCAAAATTATCTAATAAAGGATCATATGGGTCATCTTCATACCCATAGAGATCAGATTTTTCTCTTATGAGGGAAACAATCTCTTCAAGAACAGGGGCAAAGAGGGAATAGTTATCTTCTCTCCTTGCCTTCACCCACGTTTCATGGGCTAAACTTGTTGTGTGTGAAAAATGTTGAACAAAAGATGAACTCAACTTTTTTTCTTTACTAAGGGCATGATAGCGATGACGAATGATAGCTTTAATATCGATAGGTAGGTCAGCATCTCCCTCTTTTTTCTCTTCACTTGCCCCAAGGGTAGTGAGAATTTCTCCCATCTCATCACTTGTTGCTTTTTCGTGAATCTTTCTCTCGATAAGTCCTATTTGCTGGGCTCTTTCTTCCTTACCGTGTTCACTTGTCGATTCTTGATCCCATACAAGAACACCATTTATATGAGAGAGGAGGACTAATTCTTTATCTATACTCAATAATGCTTCAATTGATTTCTCTTTGTTCATCATATCCTCACTAATTTAGACCATTTCGTGTCCATTGATTTTGTTTTTCAATAGAGAAACATACTCATCAAGGGCTATCATATTTTCTTGTTTTCCAGTTCTGTAGCGGACAGAGATAGCTGTTTCTTGCTCCTCTTTTTCACCAATAATTAACATATGAGGAACTTTTTTATTCTGTGCATTTCTAATTTTAGCATTCAATCTATCATCACCGTCGTCAAGATAAACTCGCACTCCCTCTTCTTTTAATCGAGTACATACCTTTTGGGCGTATTCACTAAATGTACTTGCTACCGGAATTACACATACTTGTTCGGGGCTCAACCAAAGGGGGAATGCTCCAGCAAAGTGTTCAATGAGGACTCCAAAAAATCGTTCAATAGATCCTAATAGGGCTCGATGAATCATATATGGACGTTTTTCCACTCCGTCACTATCCACAAATACCATATTAAATCTTTCTGGGAGGTTGAAGTCAAATTGTACTGTAGATAATTGCCACTCTCTTCCTATTGCATCTTTTACCTTCAAGTCAATTTTTGGACCATAGAAAGCACCACCGCCTTCATCAATCTCATACTCGAGTCCTTCATTTTCTATTGCTTCCTTGAGGGACTCTGTTGCAGCATCCCATTGGCTTTGTTCTCCTACACATTTTTCAGGTTTAGTCGAAAGATAGGCAGCAATGTCGGTAAATCCAAAAGAACGAAGCATAAATAGTGAGAATCTAAGGACTTCTTTAATTTCATCTTCCATTTGCTCTGGTGTACAAATAAGGTGAGCATCATCTTGAGTAAAGCCCCTCACTCTCATTAATCCATGAAGTGCACCAGCTTTCTCATATCGGTAGACTGTTCCAAGTTCAGCCCACCTGAAGGGAAGTTCCTTATAAGAGTGTTTTCCATTTAAATAAATCATGATATGAAATGGGCAGTTCATAGGTTTTACATAATAGTCAGATTTATCCATTTCCATAGGAGAATACATACTCTCTTTATAGAAATCGAGGTGTCCGCTCGTTTCCCATAACCACGACTTTCCTACATGGGGAGTCCCAATCATCTCATACCCATTCTTATAGTGTTGAGCCCTCCAAAAATCTTCAATTGCGAGTCTAATCCGTGTTCCCCTTGGGTGCCAATAGGCGAGCCCGGGACCAGCTTGTTCATGAAAGCTAAATAAATCTAACTCTTTTCCTAATTTTCTGTGGTCTCTTTTTTCAATTTCTTCAAGTTTAGCTAAATAAAGGCGTAGTTCTTTTGGATTAGACCAGGCTGTTGCATAGATACGGGTAAGCATTGGGTTGGTCTCTTTTCCCCTCCAATATGCCCCTGCAGTTGAAAGAAGTTTAAAAGAATCTTTGTTTAGCTCTTTTGTAGAGCCTACATGAGGACCTCGACATAGATCAGTAAATCCTCCTTGATTATAGAGAGAAACCTCTTGGTCTGCTTCTATTGCATCAATAAGTTCTTGTTTATAGACCTGCCCTTTAAACATCTTTTTCGCTTCGTCTCGAGAGACAACAGTTCTCTTAAACTCTTTATCTTCAGAGATGATATTTTTCATTCTCTGAGTGATTTCATCAAGGTCCTCTTGGTTTAATCCCCGAGGAAGATCAAAGTCATAATAAAACCCATTTTCAATTGATGGGCCAATAGCTATTTGAGCGTCTGGGAAGATTTCCAATACTGCTTCAGCCATTACGTGTGACATTGAGTGTCTTATTTTATCTAATTTTTCATCTACTATGTTCTTTGCCATATTGCTACTCCTTATGTTGCCATTACTTTATAAAAAAACCCCCACATTCTCTTCCACCATCACCACACACTAGTGGTATTGGTAAGGACGAGAACATGAAGGTCCATGTTTCCGCGGTTCCACCTTACTTCCTAAAGCTCACTTAGCTTTAAGCACTCATTAATCCTCTTTACGTGAGGAGATACGGTAAATTTACTAACCTTTTTCAGCGTTCACTTTACAGCTCCAGAGTGGTGTTCATTGCCTTCATATGAGATGTCTTTCACCCAAGATAGTCTCTATCTACCAAGGACACCTTCTCTTATCATACTCATAAACAATTACTCGTCTCTTTCATCGCTACTGCCTCTATAGTGTTAACTTATGAAAGGTTTGTCAAGATAATCTTGGTTCTCTATTAGGAGTGAATTTATGATCAACCCTACATTGTGTAATATCTTAGATAATTGACTGCTAAAGCGAGCTATTGAGGGACTGTCGATATCAAGAACAGCAGCTACTTTATTCATAGCAATAATTGGAATGACAATCTCACTCCTACTTTTCGAATCACAGGCAATGTGGGTAGCAAATTGGTGAACATCATCAACAATAATAGAAGTTCTCTCCTCAACTGCTTTTTGACACACCCCTTTTCCTTTTGGGAGGACAAGGCAGGCAACTTCTCCTTGAAAAGGACCCAACACAAGGGAGTCATCATTAGTGAGGTAGTAGAATCCAACCCAGTTAACATCTTCTATCGTATGATACAGATAGGCACTAATGTTTGCAAAGATTCCATTAAGAAAAGCTAGTGACGTCACTCTTTCTTCACAAAAGCTTCGAATGATTGAAAGAATTTCTTCTTCATCATAGTCATGCTTCATTATTATCACATCCATGCTCATCAACCATTCCCCTACATTTTGCCGATAACACAGCAAAGCTTGTGGCTAAATCTGTCCGTTGAATTACGATATGAGGAGGTAATTTTAAATCTTTTGGGGCAAAATTCCAAATTGCTTTAATTCCAGCATCTACCAATAAATCTGCTACTTCTTGGGCAGATTCTGAAGGGACGGTCACCACAGCAATGTTAATTCCATGCTCTTTTATGTATGCTTTAAGGTCTGTAATAGGGAGAACAAATGTTCTTCCTATAGGAAGCCCTACTTTGTTTTTATCTTTCTCAAAGGCTGCCACGATTCTTAATCCATAGGTAGCAAATCCCTCGTATCGAGAAAGGGCAACACCAAGGTTTCCAGCTCCAATAAGAACTGCATCTGTTGCGTTATCCCACCCTAATATTTTTGTAATTGCCTTAATAAGAGCATCAATATCAAACCCAACTTTGGGTTTTCCTTCTACCCCTGTTCCTGCCATATCTTTCCTTACTTGAATGGCGGTAAGCTCCAAGTCTGCAGCAAGTTTAGTTGCCGAGATAAGAGATTGTCCCTGTTCTTTGTATTGACGGAGAAGTCTTAGATAGGAAGGAAAACGTTTAATAGATGGTATTGAAATCATGTACTATTTCTCCTGTGTATTATAATCAGAGATTGTTCTAATAGAATCTATTATCAAAGAGGGTCTATAGGCAAACCTCGCTGGAGTATCTTTATCACTCACACCTGAAAGGACTAGGATAGTCTCTATTCCACTCTCTATTCCACTAAGAATATCGGTATCCATTCTATCTCCAATAATTGCAGTTTCTTCACGTCTTGTTTGTAAGAAGCTTAAAGCCTGCCGCATCATTACAGGGTTTGGTTTCCCTACAAAATAGGGTTCAACACCAGTAGTTTTAGCTATTGGAAGGATAAGAGAACCTGTTGCAGGAACAAGCCCCTCTTCAGTAGGACCACTTGTATCAGGATTAGTGCCAACAAGCCTTGCCCCTTTGAGAACTAGCGAGACGGCCTTCATAAGAGACTCGTAATTATAGCGGTGAGATTCTCCTACAACAACATAATCTGGATTCACATCATTCATTGAATACCCTACCTCATAGAGGGCATTGATGAGTCCTGCTTCTCCTATTACATAGGCAGTCCCTTTGGGAATTTGAGAAGCAAGAAAGCTTGCAGTTGCTAATGCTGAAGTATAAAAATGAGAGGGGTCTATTTCTACTCCAAGGCGTTTCATTTT
>SABI01000004.1 GCA_009929055.1 Spirochaetia bacterium
ATCCTGCATCAACAAAGTCTAAATCCTTTACATCAATCCTCCAAGTGTGTAAAGCATGTTCAAGTTTTAATCCCCCACGGGAGACATAATCTTTATTCTCTATAATACACTTTCGATTGTTAAAAAAAGTTTGCTGTGAATCTCTTACCCCTTCTCCATCGACACTCACATGTTTTGCTGCAATAAGAGAAAGAAGTATTTCCCTATCTATATCAGGATACTGCTCGATTAAAAGGTCAATTACTTTAACTTTTTTTATCTTTTCTTTCATCTACCGACTCCCACTTATATATGAAAGTTTTCTTTGATAGGGGTGATAGAGAGAGCTTTTTTGGTAGTAATGTCTATAGTTACCACAACTCCCTGAAGAGTCGCTGGAGCATCCAGGATCTCGTTTCTATAAGGGACCTGGGTCATCTGCCTCTTGATAGCAATCATGGGGTCTGATCCAATCACACTATTATAAGGACCACACATTCCCATATCGGTAATATAGGCCGATCCTTTTGGAAGTATTCGTGCATCGAGTGTTTGTACATGGGTATGGGTTCCCACAAGAGCCGATATCGCCCCATCAAGATGGAGTGCGAGTGCCTCTTTCTCTTGAGGAACTTCAGCATGAAAATCTACAAGAATTGCATCAGTCGTTTTTTTCATCCTTTCAATAAGGCGGGAAGAAACTTGAAAAGGGCAATCAATGGGGCTCATCTGCATTCTTCCTTGTACATTTATTACTCCCACTCGCATCCCTTTAATCTCAACAATTGTTGATCCATGTCCTGGAGCTGATGTGGGATAATTGGCAGGCCGGAGAATTCTTTCATCTGAGTCGAGTGTAGGACGAAATTCTTCTTTTTGCCAAATGTGGTTACCACTAGTGATCACATGAACCCCTAAAGAGAAGAATTGTCTTGCTAATTCATCATTAAGTCCAAATCCATTATCTGCATTCTCACCATTAACGACAACGATATCTGCTCGATACTGTTTAATGAGTTGAGGTAATCCTATAAAAAGGGCTCTACACCCAGGTTGTCCGAGAACATCCCCGAGAAGTAGAGCCGTAAGTGTACGCTGTGCTGCCATACAATCCTTTATCGTGCGTATTCAACTACTCGTGTTTCACGAATAATTGTAACTTTAATTCGTCCAGGATATCTGAGTTCTGCTTCAATTCTCCCAGCTATTCCTTTTGCAATTTCTTTAGCGCCATCATCTGAGACACTCTCATTGTTAACTAATATCCTTAATTCTCTTCCAGCTTGAATAGCAAATGCTTTATCAACACCGCTAAAACTTTCAGCAATGTGTTCAAGGTTTTCAAGTCTCTTGATATAGTTATCAATAGTCTCTCGACGAGCTCCAGGTCGTGCTGCTGATATAGCATCGGCAATTTGTACAATTACCGATTCAATGCAACTTGGTTCAATGTCATCATGATGAGATAAGATAGCATTAATAACTCGAGGATCTTCTCCTAGTCGTTTTGCTAAATCAGCCCCCATTTCAGCATGGTTTGCATCTCCATCAGATTCAATACCTTTACCAATGTCGTGTAGGAGTCCACCACGACGAGCAATTTCTCTATCAGCTCCAACTTCACTAGCAATCATTCCAGCAAGGATGGCTACTTCTTTTGAGTGGTTAAGGACGTTCTGTCCATAACTTGTTCTAAAGTGTAGTTTCCCTAAGGCTCGTATCATCTCCTGGCTCATGTTATGAATTCCAAGATCAAAAAGAACCTTATCTGCTTCTTCAATAATTACTCTCGTGATCTCTTTTGTAACTTTGGTTACCACTTCTTCAATTCGTGCTGGGTGGATTCTTCCATCCTGTACTAATCTCTCTAGTGAAACCCGTGCAATCTCTTTTCTTACTGGATCAAAACATGAAATCACTACTGCCTCTGGAGTGTCATCTATGATGATATCTACTCCTGTAAGGGTTTCTAGTGTCCTAATGTTTCTTCCTTCTCTTCCGATTATTCTACCTTTCATCTCATCGCCAGGTAAGGAGACTGTAGTAACAGTCACTTCTGAACTCACCTCTGTAGCAATTCGTTGAATTGTAGAGACGATGATATCTCGAGCAAGTTTATCAGCCTTTAGTTGAGCTTCTTGTTCGATCTTGTTGATAATAATCTGAGCATCTCGTTTAGCGTCGACTTGAAGATTCTCTATGATAAGTTGTTTTGCTTCATCACTTGTCATAGAGGCTACTCTCTCAAGTTCTAATACCCAATTCGATTCCATCTCAGAGAGTGCTTTGTCTCTCTGGGCATGAACCATCTCTTTGTCTGAAAGTTCTCTTTTCTGGACTTCTAGTTCTGATTGTTTACGTTCTAAATTTTCTTCTTTTGTTAACAATCTTCGTTCTGTTTTCTGAAGTTCACCTCTCCGTTCTCTTGCTTCTCGCTCCTGTTGCTGTTGTTCTTTTAACAACAAATCTCGAGTTTCAATTAACAGTTCTTTACTTTTTGCTTCTGCATCTTTTATAGCTTCTTCATTCAACCGAACAGCTTTTTGTTCGATCGATGTGAGCTTGAACCTCGCATACGTCCAACGAATTAACCATCCTAGGATTATACTGACAAGACAAAGAGGGATTACAAAAAATATATTCATATGTACCCCCGTTTGTAATTCTATTATAATACGGACGAAGGGTGCGGTTGTCAAGTGAAGTGAGGATTTACAATTATTAACTAATTTTAGATATATGACTACTATATAAACATTTATAGCCGCCCTTATATGAAGGCGGCTATAATGTTAATAAACATTGTTTACAGGAAACAAGCAATTAATTACTCGCTTTTCTTAGCTTCTTTCTCTTTCTTTTCACCTTTCTTAGGTTTACTTGTTTTTACAACTAGTTCTAAGATAGCCATTTCTGCTGCATCACCTTTTCTGTTTCCAGTTTTGATAATACGGGTATATCCACCTTTACGGTCGGTAAATAATGGGGCAATTTCTGTAAAAAGTTTAGCTAATATTGCTTCGTCTTTAATATCTCTATTAATCATACGACGGGAATGAACAGAATCAAGTTTTGCTCTTGTTATCATTTTTTCAGCGGCCCGTTGTACTTCTTTAGCCTTCGCTTTTGTTGTTTCAATTCTTTCATAACGAAACAGCGAAGTCACCATATTGCGCTTTAGCGCTTTACGCTGGCCTTGTCTGCGGCTCAGTGCATTAAAACCAATTCTATGCTTCATTCTCTTCTTCCTTGTTCCCTGGGATTCTAACTGAGTTTTTTAAGACTGAGTAATCTGTCATACCAAGACTTAAGTTCCACTCTTTTAGTTTCTCTTTGATCTCTGAAAGTGATTTCTTTCCAAAATTACGGGTCTTCCCAATTTCTTCTTCAGTCTTTTTAGTTAAGTCACCAATGGTCTGAATATGAGCATTCTTTAAACAATTACTAGATCGTACTGAAAGTTCAAGTTCCATTACATTAGTGCTAAGAATTTTTTTAATTCGCTCTTCACCTTCATCAACTTCATCACTACTACTTACCATACTTTCATCAAAGTTAATAAATATAGCAAAATGGTCTTTTGCAATCTTTGCAGCTTCAGCTAAGGCGTTTTCAGGAGAAATTGTTCCATCTGTGTTGATATCAATTATGAGTTTATCATAATCGTTTCTTTGACCAACACGAGTGGGTTCAATTTCGTACTTCACACGAGTAACTGGAGAAAAACTAGCGTCTATTGGAATAGTTCCCACTTCTTCTATATATTTTTCATTAATCTCAGAAGGAACATATCCACGGCCAAGATCAATTTGCATCTCCATTTCAATATTCGCATCATCCATCATGGTAAACAAAACCAAATCTTTATTTGTAATTTCTACGTTGTTCTTTTCGAGACTTGCCCCTGTTATTACCCCAGGCCCTTTACACTCAATAAGCAGTACAGTACCTTCAATTTCTTCAGGCATTTTTATTTTTAATTTCTTAATGCTTGCAATAACTTCAGGTAAATCTTCTACTACACCAGGGAGAGATTCAAACTCACTACTCACAAGATGTGGTAAACCTTCTTCATTAAAAGAGGTGAATTTTAGCGCAGTAACAGCATATCCTTGAATTGAGGAGAGAAGAACCCTTCTTAATGTATTACCAACGGTTGTACCATATCCTCTTTCAAAGGGGTAGGCGATAAATCGCCCACTATCTGGTTCAACTAAGCTATGCTCAAAGGTGATTCCTTTCGGCCTTTTAAATCCTTTCAAAAGGTTTTTACGTGCCATGTTTACTCCTTAACGAGAATAGAGTTCTACGATTAACTGCTCTTGAATGTCTTTAACTTCAGTAACCTCATTTCTACGAGGAACTGCAAGGAAAGATCCTTTCATGTTATCAGGATCAAGAGATAACCATGGAACTAATCCATTTTTAGAGAAAGCTTTTAAGTTTTCTTTAATCAGAATCATTTTTTGGCCATGAGTACCTATCGAGACTTCATCACCTACTTTTAATCGGTATGAAGGAATATCTACTCTTTTGCCATTAACTGCCACGTGACCGTGGTTAATTATCTGTGCTGCTTGGTTTCTTGAATTGGCAAAGTGGAGTCTAAATACCACGTTATCAAGTCTTGCTTCTAGCAACATAATCAAGTTTTCACCAGTTTTTCCAGGTATACGTGCGGCCTCAACAAAAGTAAGATAGAATTGTTTTTCTAACATACAATACATTCTTTTTAACTTCTGTTTCTCTCTAAGTTGGAGACCGTAGTCAGTTTTCTTTTTACTTCGTGCGCGAGGATCTTTCCCTGGAGCACCTTTTTTCTTATCTATCGGACATTTACCAGTAAAACAACGTTCCCCTTTAAGGAATAACTTTGTCCCTTCAGTCCGGCAATATCTGCATTTTGGGCCTGTATATCTTGCCATATCTCCACCTACTCCTTATTAGACTCTTCTCGTCTTGCGAGGACGACAACCGTTGTGTGGAATTGGAGTTACGTCTCGGATACTTCGTACTTTTAAACCAAGTCCACCTAACGTTCTAATAGCGGATTCACGTCCGACCCCAGGTCCTTTCACGAATACATTTACTTCTCGAAGACCATAATCCATCGCCTTCTTTGCAGCAGTTTCTGCTGCTGTTTGGGCAGCATAAGGGGTAGATTTTTTAGCTCCTCGGAAACCAAGTCCACCAGCACTTGCCCATGAGACAGCATTTCCATTGAGGTCTGTAACAGTCACAATAGTATTGTTAAATGTCGCTTGGATATAGACATTTCCCTCATATACTGTTTTTTTGACTTTGCGTTTTGCTTTAGCCACAATCAGTTCTCCTTATTTCTTCTTACCGGCAACGGTCTTTTTCTTACCCTTACGGGTTCTTGCATTAGTCTTTGTTCTTTGTCCACGGACTGGTAAGCCCTTTCTGTGGCGTAGGCCACGGTTACAACCAATATCCATCAAACGTTTAATATTAAGGGCAACTTCTGTACGTAAACGACCTTCAACCTTATATTCACTTTCAATAAGTTTTCTTAATTCGTTTACATCCTCTGCTGAAAGATTATTCATTCTTTCATTAGGGTTAATGTTACCTTTCTGGCAGATCTCTTCTGCGGAGACTCTCCCGATTCCATAAATATAGGTTAATGCAATTTTTACCGCTTTGTTTGGTAAATCAATACCTGCAATTCTCGCCATTAAATGGCCTCCTCTCACCTGCTTTTATCAGCTATTATCTCTGTCTTTGTTTGTGTTTTGGGTTGTCACAAATAATTCTGACTACCCCAGCACGTCTAATGACTTTGCATTTGTCACACATTGGTTTGACACTTGCTCTCACTTTCATTTCAATTATCTCCTATAAATTCCTTGCTTTAATACGCCCTTTACCGGTGATACCATCTTGATGGTGCATCTTCATGATGCCTTCAATTTGGCTCATTGTATCTAGGTCTACTCCAACCATGATAATCAATGAAGTTCCACCGAGTAACATTGCTACAGAAGCCGGGAAGTTAAATAACTTTTGAACTACTGTAGGAATCAAGGCAATGAATGCAAGAAACAACGACCCTGGTAATACTATTCGATTCAAGACTTTCGTTAGATACTCTTCAAGTCTCTCAGTTCGCACACCAGGAACAGATCCACCATTTTCCCTAATTTGTCGAGCCATCTCGATAGGATTCAGTGAAACCTGAGTGTAAAAAAATGCGAAAGCAATAATCAACAGGGTATAGATGATAAGATAGGGGGCACCCTGTGGACTTAGCCAATTCGCTACTGCTTGTAACCAGCGTACTTCAGGTCCAAGAGATGCAGCAATCTGCAAAGGGAACGAAAGTAATGCTGAAGCAAATATTACAGGAATAACACCGGAGGGGTTAATCTTGAAAGGGATATATGAGCTCTGTGACCCGTACATCTTTCTTCCAACAACACGTTTTGCGTACTGTACCGGAATTTTCCTTTGTCCTCGTTGCTCATATACAACTAATGCAACTACTATTGCAAACATTGCTAGAACAACTAATACCACGATTGGGTTAAGTAATCCAGATTGAACACTTTGGAAAAGAGTAACAAGTGCATCTGGGATTCGTGCTACAATACCAGCAAAAATGAGAAGTGAAATCCCATTTCCGACTCCACGAGCTGTAATTTGATCTCCTACCCATACTAAAAACATTGATCCAGTTGTTACTGAAAGCATAGCTATTAGAGTAAAAGGAAGAATAGGAAGCGTCATTACATCAGGTATTGAGTTTGCATATACAGTAACTACATAAGACTGAATCAAACAGACTAAAATAGTACCATAGCGGGTATATTGTTGTACTTTTTTCCTACCAGAAGCATCTTCAGTAAGTTTCTTCAAACTAGGAACAACCAACATTAATAGTTGGAAGATAATTTGTGTAGAAATGTAAGGCATAATACCCAACATAAATACACTAAAGTTTGAAAAAGCTCCACCAGCAAAGAAGTTAAGATATTCTGTAAGTCCGATGGTACTTGAACTACTCTGAGAGAGGAAATAAAGTTTTAATACTTGAGGATCGATTCCAGGAATAGGAATGAATGCCCCAATTCTAAATACTACTAGAAACAGGACAGTCCATGAGATCTTTTTTCTGAGTTCATCAATCCTGAACATATTCACTAAGGAGTTAGACATCACAATCCTCTTTTTTATTTAATTTCCCCACCAGCCGTTTTAATTATTTCGACTGCCGATGCGGAGATCTTGAGTCCCTCAAACACCACCTTTTTGGTGAGTTCACCATTAGCAAGAACTTTCACTTTAACATTGTGCCCTTTGACAAGGTTTTTTTCTTTTAAACTTTCAACGTTAACAACTTCTTTGTCTTCGTAATTTAAAGAAATCTTATCAAGAGAAATGATTTCATATTCATCCTTGAATGGATAGTTTGAGAATCCGCGTCTTGCTACCCGTCTGAATAAAGGCATTTGACCACCTTCAAATCCAGGACGAACACCACCACCGCTACGAGCATTCTGGCCATTATTACCACGACCACAAGTTCTCCCTTTTGAAGAAGATCCTCGGCCGACGATAGTTTTTCTTGTATGAGCACCGATAGGTGCATTAATCTGTCCCATATTACATCTCCTCGACTTTCACAAGGTGAGAAACAGCTCGAACCATTCCTTTAATTGCAGGTGATGCATCATGCACTACACTACTACTAATTTTCTTTAGTCCGAGAGCTTTCACTGTTCGTCTATGTGCAGGGATGGTACCGATTACACTTTTAACTAATGTTATTTTTATTTGTTTTTCTGCAGCCATTGTTACCCCCACATCTCGCTTAAGGATTTCCCACGAGCTTTTGCAAGTTCCTTAGCATCAAAAAGTGACTCAAGAGCATTAAATGTAGCTTTAACAGTATTTACACTATTTTTAGATCCCAAAGACTTACTAAGTACATCTTTGATTCCACAAGCATCTAATACGTGTCTAACAGCACCACCAGCAATAACTCCAGTCCCTGGAACAGCTGGGCGAAGAAGAACACTTGCACTCTTATAATCACCAATTATTTCGTGTGGAATAGTTGCTTTTGAAAGAGGAATACTTACCATATTCTCTTTAGCCTTTTCTGCTGCTTTACGAATTGCTTCTGCAACATCATTGGCCTTTCCTGCACCATATCCAACTTTACCTTTTTTATCACCAACTACAACGAGAGCAGAGAAAGAAAATCTTCTTCCACCTTTAACTACTTTGGAAACTCTATTTAGCTTGACCAACTTCTCGCTGAATTCACTTTCTTGTTTTCTATCTGACCTGTCCACCATATCCCCCTAGAATTTAACTCCGGCTTTTCTGGCCCCATCGGCAATACTCTTAACAATACCGTGAAACAGATACCCGTTACGATCAAACACGATTGTATCGATGTTTTTCTCAAGCAGCCTCTTTCCCACAATTTCACCAAGCTTAGCTCCATCTTCGACTGTGTTTTTCAAATCTCTCAATGTTGGTTCCATGCTACTTGCTGATACAAGGGTGTTACCCGCTAAATCATCAATAACTTGGACATATAAGTGTGAATTGCTTCTAAACACACTCATGCGAGGTTTGGTTGCAGTACCAAAGATATGCTTTCTGATATGAACCTTACGTTTTGCACGCTTTCTATTCTTATCTAACACTCTGTTCATTTTATCATCCTACCTATTTCTTACCGCCAGACTTACCGACCTTACGTCGAACGACTTCGTTTTCGTACTTGATTCCTTTACCTTTATAAGGCTCTGGAGTTCGAAGTGAACGAATTTCAGAACTCACTTGTCCAACACGTTGTTTGCTGGTTCCTGAAACCACAACAGTAGTAGGGTTTTCACATGCAATAGTTAAATCTTCTGGAATCATGAACTCAATCTGGGTTGAATACCCAAGGTTAAGATATAATATTTTCCCTTTTACTTCTGCACGAAATCCTACACCATTTATCTGTAGCTTCTTTGAAAACCCCGTAGAAACTCCAATAATCATATTTTGGACCAACTGGCGATACAACCCATGAAAAGAGCGAGCAGGAATGCTATCATCTTTTCTTGTTACAGTAACAACACTATCAGCGACAGCAATTATTACTTCTGGACGGTAATCTTGAACCAGTTTCCCTTTTGGACCTTCAGCTGTGACTAAACTATCTGTAACAGTTAATTTCACACCTTTAGGTACTTCTATTGGTAATTTACCTATTCGAGACATAGTTCACCACCTTACCAAATTGTACAGATCAGTTCACCACCGACCTTCTTCTCGCTAGCTTTCTTCCCCGTAATAATACCAGTTGAGGTAGAAACAACCACTACACCATATCCGTTATATACTCGAGGCATATCACGGTAACCAGAATAGACTCTTCTACCTGGGGTACTGATTCTATCAATACCATGGAGGACAGGGTTTTGCTTGTCATCATATTTCAAGAACACTCTGATTGTGTTCACGCCATCTTTATTCACTACTTTTTTGAAATTCTTCACATACCCTTCATTCTTCAAAATTTTTATAATTTGAAGTTTCATCTTGGAAGTTGGAATCTCTACTTTTTCATGCTTCGCCATGCTTGCATTTCTAATTTTAGTCAGCATATCGGCAACAGGATCACTTATAGCCATGTTTATCTCCTACCAGCTAGATTTGGTGACGCCAGGGATTTGCCCTTCGCTAGCAAGCTTCCGAAAGCAAATTCTGCACATCTCGAATTTCCGCATATACCCACGTGGTCTTCCACACACTTTACAGCGGTTGACCTTTCTGGTACTGAACTTTGGCGTTCTGTTCGCCTTAATGATCAATGATTTTTTTGCCATCTTATCACTCCACCTTATTTGGCGAACGGCATGCCGAGTTTCTTGAGTAAGGCATACCCTTCTTCATCATTATTGGCCGAAGTTACGATAGCAACGTTCAACCCACTGACGCGTTCAATTTTGTCATAATCAATTTCAGGGAAAATGATTTGCTCAGTAATTCCAAGCGCATAGTTTCCATGACCATCAAACGCGTTTGGTTTTACGCCCTTAAAGTCTTTAACACGAGGTAAGGCAATACCAATAAGACGTTCAAGGAAGAACCACATATTGTCACCACGAAGTGTCACTACAGCACCAATTTCTTGTCCGGCACGGACTTTGAAGTTAGCAATAGATTTTCTTGCTTTAGTTTTTACGACGTGTTGACCAGTAATTTGTTCAAGTTCTTTTACTGCTGAATCAAGAAGCTTTTTGTTAATAATAGCTTCACCAACACCAATACTTACAGAAACTTTTTCAATTGTTGGAATCTGCATTTTTGAAGAGTAAGCAAATTCTTTGAAAAGTTCTGGAGCAACTTTTTCTACATACGTTTTTTTTAAGTTAGGTACGAATTTTGCCATCAGATCACATCTCCGGTTTTCTTAGCAAAACGAACTTTAGTTCCGTTTTCTTCGACTTTGAAACCGATTCTTGATGTCTCTCCATTCTTCAATAATAGAGCAACATTAGAAACGTGAATCGGCGCTTCGATTTCTTTGATACCACCTTGGTCTTGCTGGGATTTTTTCTTCATAGTTTTTTTGACCATGTTAACCCCCTGGATTACGACTCTTTGGTTAAGCTGATCAATCTTTAGAATCTGACCAGTTTTCCCTTTGTCTTTTCCTGTAAGAACCTTGACGTTGTCATTTTTCTTCAGTTTCATCTCTCTTTCTCCTACAACACTTCCGGCGCTAAGGAGACAATCTTCACATAGCCGCCCTCACGAAGTTCGCGAGCAACTGGCCCAAAGATACGTTTTCCACGCGGGTTATTGTTGGCATCAATGACTACACATGCGTTGTCATCGAACCTGATATAGGTACCGTCAGGTCTTCGGTATTCCTTTTTTGTGCGGACTATTACAGCCTTCAACACGTCACCTTTTTTAATGGCTCCGTTAGGAAGGGCGTCCTTCACTGCTACAACAATGATATCACCAACTCCAGCAATCATTCTATGGCTTCCACCAAGAACTTTAATACACTGAACTCTTTTGGCACCACTATTGTCTGCTACATTAAGGTATGTTTGCATTTGTACCATGAAATTGCTCCTTCCTACTTAGCCCGTTCAATGACCTGTTCAAGACGCCAGCTTTTATCTTTGCTGATTGGGCGACATTCAACTACACGAACAGTGTCACCAATACCTGCATCATTCTTTTCATCATGTGCCTTCACTTTCTTAGTTACAGTCACATACTTCTTATAAAGAGGATGCAATCTTCTTGTTGAAACCGACACAACGATAGTTTTATCCATCTTATCGCTGGTGACTACACCGGTATACCGTTTCTTATTAGCTTCCATTAGATGCAAACCTCACTTATTTAGAATTCTGTCGTATGCCAAGAGCATACTCATGGATGAGGGTATTAAGGCGAGCGATATTCCGTTTAGTAGTTCTCACTGCTAAAGGGTTTTCGACATGTCCAAGAACCTTAGCCATTCTTAAATCTAATGCTTCTTTTCGAAGCTTTTCTCTCTTGGCGACCAACTCTGCATAGGTTAAATCGTTATATGAATTCTTCATATCCTACTCCACTTCTCTTCTGGCAACAAACTTGGTCTTAATTGGGAGTTTAGAAGCAGCAAGTTTTAATGCTTCTCGAGCCAAAGCCTCATCTACTCCACCCATCTCAAACATCAATGCACCAGTTTTTACTACAGCGACCCAGCCTTCTGGATTTCCTTTTCCTTTCCCCTGTCTGGTTTCAGCAGGTTTTTTTGTAAAAGGCATATCAGGGAAAATCCTGATCCATACTTTACCACCACGTTTGATGTGACGGGTCATTGCGATACGAGCTGCTTCTATTTGACGGTTGGTAATCCATCTTGGTTCAAGGGCCATAAGGCCAAATTCACCAAATGCTAAATAGTTACCACGATGAGCAACACCGTCTCTAGTACCTCTTTGTCGTTTCCTGAATTTTACTCTTTTTGGACTCAGCATGTTGTACTAACTCCTATTTTCAACGTTCTGCGCCTTCTCACGTGCACTTTTGCGCACTAGAAGACCAGCATCGTCTTTGTTCGATTTATCGAGTATCTCACCATTGTACACCCATACTTTCACACCAATAACACCAAAAGTAGTATTTGCTTGAGCAAATCCATAATCGATGTCACTTCGTAGCGTATGTAATGGAATTCTTCCATCTTTTAACCACTCTGATCCAGCGATTTCCTTTCCGCCTAAACGTCCAGATACTTTGATCTTTATCCCTTGAGCACCAGCTTGCATAGCTTTACTAATTGCCATTTTAAGCGCTCTTCTGTGTGAACCACGGTTAGTAAGTTGGCGAGCTACATTTGCTGCAACAAGTTGAGCATCAGCTTCAGGCTTTTTGATCTCTTTGATCTTAATTTGAACCTTTTTATCGGTAACACCTTGAAGTCGAGCACCAAGCTTTTCTACGTTAGATCCTTTAGCACCAATAATAATACCAGGACGACTTGTTGATATTGTTAAGGAAACTCTCTGTGGTTTTCTTACAATTTCAACGTCTGCAATCTCGGCACCTTGTACTTCAGGACAGGTAAGTAACACTTTTCTGAGTTTTAAATCCTCATGAAGGGTTGCTGCATATTCTCTAGGATCAACATACCATTTTGATTTCCAGGTCTTGTTGATTCCCAACCTTAGTCCAATTGGATTACATTTTTGACCCATTTACTTACCCACCTTTTCGTCAAGCACAACAGTGATATGACACTGTCTTTTTAAGAGGATGTCACGACGTCCATGAGATCTTGGCCATACACGCTTCATACGTGGACCATCATCTACAAATAGTTGTGCAACTACTAACTGCTCTTCATCAAGTTTTTTATTGAGGTTCATTGCGTTTGCTGCAGCTGACTTTACTACTTTTTTAAGGAGTAAAGCTCCTTTTTGAGGAAGAGCATCTAAAATCGCAATAGCATCCACATAGGATCTACTTCTCACCAAGTCGGCAACAGGGCGGACTTTGGAGGGTGAAGAGGGTAAATATTTAGCAATTGCTTTAAAACCTTTCTTATCTGCCATATTCTACACCTACTACCTTCTACCTTTCTTATCGCTAGCAGCATGACCACGGAACAATCTTGTTGGTGAAAATTCACCAAGTTTATGTCCTACAAGGTTTTCTGTGACAAACACAGGAACCCAAGTCTTGCCGTTATAGACAGAAATAGTATAGCCAACCATCTCGGGGATGATCGTTGATGTGCGTGAGTACGTCTTGATCATAGCTTTCTTACCCGATTTGTTGGATTCTGAAATCCTCTTGTAGAGTTTTTTCTCAATAAAAGGACCTTTTTTGATTGACCTAGCCACTTTTTCTACTCCTACTTACGCTTTTTCACGATGAAACTACCCGAAGGCTTTTTCTTACTACGTGTTTTAAACCCTTTAGTTTGAACTCCCCATGGGGTAACAGGGTGACGTCCACCGGATGTCTTTCCTTCACCACCACCGTGTGGGTGATCAACTGGGTTCATAACTACACCACGAACTTTTGGTCGTCTGCCTAGCCATCTGGCTCTACCAGCTTTTCCAAGAGTCACGTTCATGTGATCGTCATTTCCCAATGCACCTAAAGTTGCTGAACATTCAGCAAAAACCATTCGCATTTCACCTGAGGGGAGTTTAAGAGTAACATAGTCACCCTCTTTAGCAACAATAGTAGCACCTAATCCAGCACTTCTTACTAGTTGCCCACCTCGACCTAGTTGCAATTCAACATTATGAACGGTAAGACCGAGAGGAATATTGCGTAGTGGAAGTGTGTTTCCAACTTCTAAAGGAGCATCAGGACCACTAACTACTTTGGTTCCAACTTTAATCCCTTTAGGGGCTAGAATATATCGTTTTTCCCCATCTACATAGAATACAAGTGCAATATTTGCGCTTCTATTTGGGTCATATTCAATAGTTTTAACAGTCCCAGGAATACCAACTTTATCTCTTTTAAAATCGATAATACGATAAGCTCTTTTATGTCCACCACCACGACGTCGCACACTAATTCGACCATATGTATCACGACCAGCATTTTTACTAAGTTTAGTAGTAAGTGCTTTTTCGCTTCTATTAGTAGTCAATTCATCAAACACCAATGTTGTCTTCTGGCGCAACCCAGGAGTGTATGGTTTGTATTTCTTTAATGCCATGTCTTCCTCCTATAGTCCTTCAACGGCCTGAATAACATCACCTTTGCTTAATGTGACGATCGCCTTTTTCCAATCTCCGGTAGTTCCTGCAATATGCCCGCCTTTTCCGCGAGTATATTTAGGCTTACCTTTCACAGACACGATATTTACTTTTACAGGGGTGACTTTAAACAACTCTTTTACTGCTGTAGCAATTTGGAATTTGTTTGCATTCATCGCCACTTTAAACGTGTACTTCTTTTCTGCTAACTCCCTGGCAATATTTGACTTTTCGGTCAGCACAGGTTGTATGATTACTTGATCTGCTCTCACATTACACCTCTTATTTATCACCGAAGAATTCGTTGAGATTCATCGCGGCGCCTTCAAGCATTAATAACTTTCTTCCGTAAAGCAATTCCTTTGCAGAAAGCTTGTCATAGGAAAGCACTCTTAAGTAGGGGATGTTCTTAGCTGCTCTTCGCATCATCACATCATCATCTTTTAATATTAAGACTGTCCGCTTTTTATCAGTAACAAAGGTGTTTACAATAACTGCAAGATCCTTTGTTCGACCATTTTCAATGGTGAAATTCTCAACAACTACTAATCTTTCTTCACTCACTGATAATGAGAGCAATGACTTCATAGCAAGTCGTTTCATCTTCTTAGGGATTGTATAGCTGTAATCTCTAGGTTTTGGCCCAAAGATTGTACCACCGCCAACCCAAATTGGAGATTTTTTATCTCCAGCTCGAGCATTACCAGTTCCCTTCTGTTTGTATGGTTTTGAGTTACTGTAGTTTACTTCACCTCTAGTTTTAGTACTAGCAGTACCAACACGTCGGTTAGCTGCTTCATTATTAATCGCGTTGTAGATTGATCCATCACTCACTTCACGATTAAATACTGCATCATTGAGAGTAACCGAACGTAACTCTTCTCCTTTAATTGAAAAGACCTTTGTTTCCATTTCTCGCCTCTACTTCTTCTTCGCTTTCTTCACGATGACTATGCTCTGGGCGGGTCCAGGAATTGCACCTTTCACCAAAAGAACTTGCATCTGTTCATCAACACGGACAACACGAAGATTCTGCACGGTTACTTTATCAGTACCCATACGTCCAGCCATCTTTTTACCTTTAAAGGTTCTTGATGGGCTAGATGACATCGCTGTTCCCCCGATATCTCGGTGAAACTTAGATCCGTGTGTAGCACGACCGCCAGCAAAACCATGCCGTTTCATACCACCCTGAAATCCTTTTCCTTTTGATGTACCAACAACGTCTACGAATAAGACATCCTTAAATACATCAACCTTTAGAACTTCCCCTACGGCTGCCTCTTTATCAAAGTCTCGCATCTCTACTAATGTTTTCTTTGGTTCACATACATCAGTAAATTGCCCAGCATATGGTTTAGTGGTCTGGCTCTTCTTTTTATCAAATGAGCCTAATACACAAGAATTGTAACCATTCTTTTCGATGGTACGATTCTCGATAACCACATTGTCCTCTATTTTTATTACTGTCACAGGAGTTAAACGACCGTTGTCGTCAAAGACCTGTGTCATTCCTATTTTTTTTCCGATAAGCCCTAACATCTCTTACCTCAACTATTACTGTTTAATCTCTACATCCACACCAGCAGGAAGCTCAAGCTTCATGAGGGCATCCATTACTTTAGATGTAGGGTCAAGAATGTCGATCAGCCTTTTATGTGTTCGCATCTCAAATTGTTCACGTGACTTCTTATTAACGTGCGGCGATCTTAGTACAGTATACTTGTTGATACGAGTCGGGAGAGGTACGGGGCCTGAGACTTTGGCACCAGCCTTTACCACCGTTTGCACGATCGCCTTTGCGCTCTGTTCTACGAGCTCAATGTCAAAACCTCTCAGCCTTACACGAATTCTATCCTTAGCCATCCATTCCTCCAAAAAACAATTCTTGCCCGCACCTAACTTATTGATGCAGGCAAGATATTAGTCGTTATTCGACTATTTCAATAACCTGTCCTGAGGCGACAGTCTTGCCACCTTCTCGGATAGCGAAACGCAATCCTTTATCCATTGCAACAGGGTGAATTAACTCTACATGAATTTCTGTGTTATCACCAGGAAGTACCATTTGCTTTCCTTCTGGAAGGTTTACAGTACCTGTAATATCAGTTGTTCTGAAGTAGAATTGTGGTCTATACCCACCAAAGAATGGAGAGTGTCTACCACCTTCTTCCTTGCTAAGTACATAGACAGTACCCACAAATTTTGAGTGTGGAGTAATTGACTTTGGTTTAGCAAGAACTTGTCCACGAACAACCTCTTTCTTATCTACACCACGAAGAAGTGCTCCAACGTTGTCTCCTGCTTGACCTTCGTCAAGAAGTTTGTTGAACATTTCAACACCAGTACAAACAGTTTCTCTTGTCTCTTTAACACCGACAATTGAAATTTGGTCGTTAACGTGAAGGATTCCTCTTTCGATTCTTCCTGTTACAACTGTACCACGTCCGCTAATTGAGAAAATATCTTCAATTGGCATTAAGAATGGTAAGTCAACTGCACGTTCTGGAAGAGGGATGTAGCTATCCATCGCATCAAGAAGTTCTTGTATACATTTGGTTTGTTCTGGATCATCTGGGTGCTCCATAGCTTGGAATGCTGAACCCTTAATTACAGGAGCATTGTCGCCATCAAAACCTTGTGCATTGAGAAGGTCTCTCATCTCTTCTTCGACTAATTCAATCAAATCTGGATCATCAACTTGGTCAGTCTTATTGACGAATACAACAATTGAAGGTACACCAACCTGACGAGCAAGTAAGATGTGTTCTTTTGTTTGTGCCATTGCACCATCAGTTGCAGCTACTACAATAATAGCTCCGTCCATTTGTGCAGCACCAGTAATCATGTTTTTGATATAGTCTGCGTGTCCTGGACAGTCAACGTGAGCATAGTGACGTGCATCAGTTTGGTACTCAACGTGTCTTGTGTTGATCGTGATTCCTCTAGCCTTTTCTTCTGGGGCATTGTCAATCTCGTCATACTTCATGACTTTGTCACCATTCTTACGACCACAGTACATTGTCACTGCTGCAGTGAGGGTGGTCTTGCCATGGTCTACGTGACCGATGGTACCAACGTTTACGTGTGGCTTTGTTCTGTTAAATTTCTCTTTAGCCATCAGTTCCTCCTTGTGACAATCTTGTCACAGAAAAAAATATATCGTGCTCCATAAAGGCAAGACGCCTTTATCTTTTTATTTAGAGAGACAAACAGACTGTAGGATTTCAATACTAGACGAAAAGAGGGATCCAGAGGTCGAATAAACATGTTTCAGCTTAGCGACATAGTACAGATTTCAAAAAAGTCTGTTTCTGGAACCACCTTATCATCCCAGCACGATTGTCCGGACGATCGGTTTGGCTCTACATCATCCCTTAGAGCAGACTACTGCCTAAAGGACACCTTTGCAAATATAGAAGGTTTGACAATTTGTGTCAACACATTAGATAAGATTATATAACAAATTAATCTAAAGTGGAAAAGACACCCTCTTATTGAGCAAAAAGCGTCAATTAAGACGCCTTTTGCTTCTATATTAAAACAGATATTTCTATCTGTTATGTGAAGAGAAAGCCTTGTTAGCTTCGGCCATTCTATGGGTATCTTCTTTCTTCTTGTAAGCTGAACCAGTACCGGCAACTGCATCGGTTAGTTCGGCCGCAAGTTTTTCACTCATTGACTTCCCATTTCTTGATCTCGCTGCGTTGATAATCCAGCGCATTGCAAGTGCTTCTTTTCGGTTGTCTTTAATTTCGACAGGTACTTGGTAAGTTGCACCACCTACACGTCTAGATTTAACTTCGACAACTGGTTTCACGCTTTCAACAGCTTTTAAAAAGATTTCAAGAGGGTTTTCTCCCCCTTTGCTCTCAATTTGTTGTAGCGCATCATAAATAATTTTAGTACTAATTGATTTCTTACCATCTTCCATCATGCGACGGATAAATTTTTCAACAACAATGCTGTTATATACAGCATCAGGCAGAATCTCTCGTACTGGAGCAACTGTTCTTCTTGCCATGATCTATTTCTCCCTTACGCCTTTGGCTTTTTCGCACCATACTTAGAGCGACTTCTCTTTCGATCATTCACACCAAGGGTATCTTTCGCACCACGAATAATATGGTAACGTACACCAGGAAGGTCTTTTACCCTTCCACCACGCATGAGCACTACTGAGTGCTCCTGTAAGTTGTGACCAATACCAGGGATATATGCGGTTACTTCAATTCCGTTTGAAAGGCGCACTCTTGCGACTTTTCTCAATGCCGAGTTTGGCTTTTTTGGGGTGACTGTCATTACTCTAGTACAAACCCCACGTTTTTGAGGACATCCTTGCAATGCAGGTGACTTTGTTTTATTTAAGTTTGTACTGCGTCCTTTACGTATTAATTGGTTAATTGTAGGCATCTTACGATACACTCCCTTTCTAATTTTACCGAGTGTCCAAATGGACACTCTAACATTCTAGCGAAAGCTCGCTACCATTCATTGTATATCATCTCCAAAGTCAGCATGTGAGACCGTTCCTTTAGTGATAACAAGGGACAAATAGAAATCTATTCATCATCCTCATCATCATCTGAGGTATCACCTTCGGATAACATTTCATCACCAATGTCAGCATCATCATACTCATCTTCATACAACGCTGCTTTCCTCGATTCCATGAGAGATTCAACTTGAGATTCAAGATCAATCATATTTTCTTCTTTCACTCTAATATTGCGATACCTCTTCATTCCAGTACCAGCAGGGATTAGGTGTCCAATGATAACATTTTCTTTCAAGCCCCTCAGAACGTCTCTACTACCAGCAATCGCAGCATTTGTCAAGACCTTGGTGGTCTCTTGGAATGAGGCGGCTGAGATAAAAGAGTCAATACTAAGAGAAGCTCTTGTAATACCAAGAAGGAGTGGTCGAGCATCAGAAGGTTGTCCACCTTGTCTAATAACTCTCATATTTTCTTCATGGAATCGATACTTATCTACTTGTTGACCTTGGATGAAGGAAGTATCTCCTACCCCAATAATCTCTACTTTTCGAAGCATTTGTCGTACCACAACACCGAGGTGTTTGTCATTAATATCTACACCTTGGAGACGATACACTTCCTGAACTTCATCAAGCAAGAATGATTGTAGTGCATTTTCCCCTAGGATGTCTAGAATGTCATGTGGTGCTATTGGACCATCACAAAGTCTTTCAGCAGCTTCTACTCTGTCTCCATCACGAACAATCATGTGTTTACTCATTGGAACAAGGTGTTTGAATTGATGACCAAAGTCATCTTCAACAACAACAATCCTCTTTCCTTTTGCGACCACACCGAAGCGAACAACTCCTTCAACCTGGGCTAAGACAGATGGGTTACGAGGTTTTCTTGCTTCAAACAATTCACCAACACGAGGAAGTCCCCCTGTGATATCTTTTGTTTTCACACTCTCTTTAAGAATCTTTGCAAGAATCTGTCCTTTTCTTATCATCTTATGGTCATCAATATTTAGATATGATGAAGCAGGGAGGAAGTAGGTAGCGAGGATATTTCCATCACTATCATTTATTACCATTCTTGGTTGTAATGTTTCACTAATATGTTCAGTAATCTTCTTTTCAATAGAACCTGTTTCGACGTTTATTTCTTCTTTTAATGTAGTACCAAGCTTAATATCGATAAACTCAACTTTTCCATCAAATTCTGCAATAATTGGTTCACTAAATGGGTCAAATAATGCTATTGGTGTCCCTTTTGATACATATGAAGGAATCTCAACTTTTAATTGAGAACCGTTTCTTATATCAATTCTTTGTTCTTGAGCAATAACAAAAAGATCATTATTTTCTGTTACTTTCGCTATTCCAATAATAGTTGAATTAACTCTATCTTTTTTCTTATTCACATACAAAGGGGAACCAACTGCGATAATATCTCCATCTTTTACAAGAATTTCAACAACATCTTTTTTCTCAATTTTTTCTAATATTTTTGAGTAGTAGAGGAATCCTTTTCTTGTGAAGAGTCTATCTCCGTCATCTGTAACAACCATCATACCGGTCACTGAATTTACAAACACAGGGTAATTAAATACAACTCTATTCTCTTCAGAACCACTAGTGGCAGTTCCTCCAACGTGGAACGTTCTCATAGTAAGCTGAGTTCCAGGTTGTCCAATTGATTGAGCTGCAATAATTCCAACAGCTTCACCAATATCTACAGGACGGTTAGTAGCTAAGTTTCTTCCATAACATTTTCGGCATACCCCATGGTGAGCTTCACATGTAAGAACTGTTCGGATAAGAACCTTTTCAATTCCTGAGTATTCAATTTCTATAGACTTAGCTGCTGTAATTTCTTCATTCACATCTAAAATAAGTTCCCCAGTTGCTGGATGAATTACTTTCTCTAATGTGTATCGACCAACGATTCTGTCTGACAATGGTTCAACTATTTCATCCCCATCTTTCATAGCGGTTCGTTCAATTCCGTTAATCGTCCCACAATCATCTTCATTGATTACTACATCTTGAGCGATATCTACAAGTCGACGTGTCAGATATCCTGCTTCAGCAGTCTTAAGTGCTGTATCAGCAAGTCCTTTACGAGCTCCGTTTGTAGAGATATAGAACTCAATAATAGAAAGTCCTTCTTTGAAGTTAGATCTAATAGGGAATTCAATAATATCACCAGAAGGCTTGGCCATAAGACCACGCATTCCACCTAACTGACGAATCTGTGTTTTAGAACCTCTTGCTCCAGAGTCTGCCATCAAGTAGAGAGGGTTAAACCCATTTTGACTCTTCTTGAGTTCATCCATAAGGGAGTTTGAGATATCTTCTGTGGTTTTACTCCACACTTCAATAACACGGTTATATCGTTCATCTTGGGTAATATGCCCTTGGCGATATTGTTCCTTGATTTCAGTTTGTCGTTTATCTGCAGCTTCAACAAGAGTTACTTTTGAGTCTGGAATAATCATATCTGACAACCCAATAGTTGCCCCAAAGAGAGTTGCATACTTGAAACCAATATCTTTAATTGAGTCAAGCATTTTTACCGCAACAGAAGTTTTTTGGTCTTGTATGACGTTTCCTACTAATTTTTTTAACTCTTTGTCTCCGAAACAGACGTTTTGGAAGCCAATCTCTTTTGGCATTTCTGCATTAAAAATCACCCTTCCAGCAGTAGTGTTAATAATAGTTCCATCTTCTAGTTTATATCTAATGAGAGCGTTATAAGAGAGGAACCCTGATTCGATTGCTAAGTAGAGTTCACTTAGGTTATCAAAATACTTTCCAGTTCCCTTTGCACCAAGCATCTCTCGAGTAAGGTAGTTAATTCCTAATACCATATCTTGAGATGGGAAAACGATAGGTTTTCCGTTTGCTGGGTCTAGTAAGTTATTTGCAGAAAGCATAAGGGTCCAACACTCGATTTGTGCAGCTTGTGTAAGAGGAACGTGAACTGCCATCTGGTCTCCATCAAAGTCAGCATTATAAGCATGACATACTAATGGGTGGAGTTTTATAGCCTTTCCATCTACGAGAACTGGTTCAAATGCTTGAATACCGAGACGGTGGAGAGTAGGCGCACGGTTAAGGAGAACTGGGTGTTCTCTTACCACTTCATCTAAGATTGCCCATACTTCTGGAGTCTCTTGTTCAACAAGTGCTTTTGCTTTTTTTATATTATAGACAATGTCTTTTTGAACCAATTTTTTCATAATAAATGGTTTATATAGTTCAAGAGCCATTTTAGAAGGGAGACCACATTGATGCAACCTAAGTTCAGGTCCAACAACGATAACGGAACGCCCACTATAGTCTACACGTTTACCAAGGAGGTTTTGTCTAAAACGTCCTTGCTTACCTTTGAGCATATCAGAGAGAGATTTTAGGGGTCTGTTTGAAGATCC
This sequence comes from Spirochaetia bacterium, assembly GCA_009929055.1. GTDB lineage: Bacteria > Spirochaetota > Spirochaetia > Sphaerochaetales > Sphaerochaetaceae > SABI01. The sequence continues at coordinate 22,154 of SABI01000004.1, forward strand.
TTTTACCACTTTCTTCTTTTTTGAGTTATCAAATAGGGCATCAACTGCTTCTTGTAACATTCTTTTTTCATTACGAATAATAATGTCTGGAGCGTGGAGGCTCATTAATCGAGTAAGTCGATTATTTCTGTTAATAACTCTTCTATATAAATCATTGAGATCACTTGTTGCAAATCTTCCACCATCGAGTTGTACCATTGGGCGTAGTTCGGGTGGAATGACAGGAATTACAGAGAGGATCATCCATTCAGGCTTGTTGCCACTATCTCTGAAATTCTCTACAACTTCGATTCTCTTTAGGAGTCTTTTGTCAGCTTTTTCACCCTTAGTAATCATAGTGTGCCTAAGTTCAGCACTAATTGCTTCAAGGTCTATCGATTGAAGGAGAATCTGAATTGCTTCAGCTCCCATCATTGCTTGAAAAGCTTCTCCATATTGTTCGCGAGCTTGGTAGTATTCATCTTCAGTAAGAAGTTGTTTTTCTTTTAAGTCTGTGTCCCCAGAATGAATCACTACATATTTTTCATAATAAAGTACTGACTGTAGAGCTGCTCTTGGGATATCAAGCAGTAAGCTCATTCGGGATGGAACAGAGCGATAATACCAAATATGTGATACAGGGGAGGATAAATCTATGTGTCCCATTCGTTCACGACGAACCTTGAAGTGAGTTACCTCTACTCCACATCGGTCACAAATAACCCCTTTATAACGTATTGATTTAAATTTACCACAATAACACTCCCACTCTTTGGTTGTGCCGAAGATCTTCTCACAAAAGAGTCCGTCACGCTCTGGGCGTAGTGTCCGGTAGTTAATTGTCTCTGGCTTCTTGACCTCACCGTACGACCAAGCCCTAATTTGTTCAGGGCTGGCCAATTTTATTTTGATGCTGTCGAAATCCTGAATTTCCTTCATCCGAAAATCTCCCATCTTAATTATTCGAGTTGCGTTTATTAATCAACTCTTCATCACGTTCGGTTAATGGTACTTGTCTATCTTTTGAGTCATATACACTCATATCAAGAGCCAATCCACGAACTTCTTGTACTAACACATTAAATGCTTCTGGCATACCAGCGTTTGTAGCAGGTTCCCCTTTCACGATACTCTCATAAATCTTTACTCTTCCGTTCATATCATCAGATTTAATAGTAAGTAACTCTTGCAATGTGTTAGCTGCACCGTAAGCTTCAAGCGCCCACACTTCCATTTCACCGAGTCGCTGTCCTCCAAACTGTGCTTTACCACCGAGTGGTTGCTGAGTGACAAGTGAATAAGGACCTGTTGATCTAGCGTGCATTTTATCATCAACAAGGTGGTGAAGTTTTAAGTAATATATATAGCCACAAAATACATCATTTACAAAAGGAACACCTGTTCTTCCATCGTATAAAGTAGTTTTACTTGTTACAGGAAGGTTTGCTTCTTTCATCTTTTTTTCAATAGTTTCTACACTTGCTGATTGGAAAACTGGAGAAGAGTACCATTGTGTCAACACATTAGCTGCCCACCCAAGTTGTGTTTCCATTAACTGCCCAATATTCATCCTCGAAGGAACGCCTAGAGGGTTAAGACATACATCAAGTGGAGTCCCATCTGCCATGTAAGGCATATCTTCTTCTGGTAATACTCTCGCAACAACACCTTTGTTTCCGTGTCGTCCTGCCATTTTATCACCTTGTCTAAGTTTTCTCTTTGTAGCAATAAGAACCTTTACCATCTCATCAACACCTGGTGGAAGTTCATCTCCCTCAGATCTTTTAAGACGTTGAATATCTATCACAGTCCCTTCTGTTCCATGAGGAACTTTAAGGGAAGTATCTCTTACTTCTTTAGCTTTTTCACCAAAGATTGAGTTAAGTAATTTAAATTCTGGAGTAGTGTCAGATTCAGATTTAGGAGTTACCTTACCAACTAAGATATTCCCTGGTCTTACAACTGTTCCAACACGGACAATACCATCTTCATCGAGTTGTTCTAAATTCTTTTCACTTGTATTTGGGATATCGCGAGTAAGTTTTTCTGGTCCCAATTTAGTTTCACGAATATCTGTTGAGAACTCTTTAATGTGGATAGATGTGTAGATATCTTCTTTTACTACCCTTTCACTAATAAGAACAGCATCTTCATAGTTATACCCATTCCAAGGGACGAATCCACAAAGAATATTTCTTCCTAGAGCGAGTTCACCATTTTCTGTTGCAGGACCATCTGCGAGAACTTCTCCTGCTGCAACGTGTTGATTAATAAATACAACAGGTTTTTGATTGAAACATGTATCTTGGTTAGTTCTTTCAAATTTCTGCACATTATAGACATCAACTTCCCCTGCAAATTCAGGGTCATCAACAGTAATTTCTATCCTTGTTGAAGAAACATAAGAAACAACCCCTGCCCTTTTTGATTTAATTAACACGCCAGAGTCATAGGCTGTTTTTGCTTCCATACCAGTTCCAACAAAAGGAGCTTCTGGAAACAAAAGAGGTACTGCTTGACGTTGCATGTTAGATCCCATCAATGCTCTGTTAGCATCGTCGTGCTCTAAAAAAGGTATTAAAGAGGCAGCAACACTAATAACTTGCATTGGAGAGACGTCCATGTATTTAACATCACTAGCTGGACGAGTGGTATAATCTCCACTTCTTCTTACAGGAATATCACTATCTTGAAAAGATCCATCCTCATTTAGAACAGAGTTTCCTTGAGCAATGAAGAATTTCTCTTCATCGTTGGCATCTAAGTAACGGTAATTTTTACTTACCTTTCCATCGATGACTTTTCTATATGGGCTTTCTAAAAAGCCATGTTTATTGACTCTTGTATAGTTAGCTAAAGAGACAATAAGACCAATGTTTGGACCTTCAGGAGTCTCAATAGGACACATACGTCCATAGTGGGTATAGTGTACATCACGAACTTCGAAACTAGCTCTATCACGAGAAAGTCCACCTGGCCCTAATGCGTTGAGTCTTCTCTTATGAGTAAGTTCTGCAAGTGGATTAACTTGGTCCATGAATTGACTTAACTGAGAAGAACCAAAGAACTCTTTAATTGCAGCAACAACAGGTTTGTTAGAGATTAAATCTTGTGGTTTTACTTGATTAGACTCTAAATTCATCCTCTCTCGTGCAATACGTTCCATGCGAGCAAATGCAGCACTAAGTTGATTCTGTAAAAGCTCTCCAACTGATCTCACCCTTCTGTTTCCAAGGTGGTCAATATCGTCAACATTCTGTTCACCAATATAGACTTTTATTAAGAAGTCCATGGTATTTACAATGTCTTGAGGAGTAAGGACTGTGAGGTCAGTACTAGCATCTTCATCGTCAGCTTCTTCATCTGTACCAAATTTCTTATTAAACTTATAACGGCCAACACTACCCAAATCGTATCTACGTTCTGAGAAGAACATATCAGGGAGATCTTTTTCTGCCCTTTCAATGGCAATCATCTCACCTGGTTGAAGAACTGCATAAATAGGAGATAATACATCTTCTTTTGTAGGTTCATCATTCCCTTCTTGAGTATATTTTGCATCTTCTACATCGAGACAGTTAATAATAACCCTTGAGTGGAGAGATTCTTCATGTTGTTCATCTATTATCTCAATTCGTTCAATACCATCGTGTACTAATGCTTCAATAAAGGTTGGAGATAATTCATCTCCAGCTCGAAGAAGTTTAGGAGCATTTTTGCCCCCTTTAGTAGAATAGATATCACTAAAAGCAATAGCTCCAACAAGTTCATTGTTTCCGCTCGCTTCTTTTACTAATTCGACAGTTTTACTTTTGTAGAAATGATTAACAATTTTATTACGAGAATCAAGGCCAATTGCGCGCAAAAAGAGGGTTCCAAGAATCCTTTTCTTCCGATCAACTTTTGCATATATTAATTCTTTTTTCTTATCATCTATTTCAAACTCTAACCAAGATCCTCTATATGGGATGATTCTTGATGAGTATACACCTTTATCATCAGAGAAGATTACACCAGGAGATCGGTGAATCTGGCTAACAACTACCCGTTCTGCACCATTAATAATAAAGGTGCCTCGTTCAGTCATTAATGGGATGTCTCCAAAATAAAGTTCTCTTTGTCTAATTTCCCCAGTTCCTGTGAGCTCAAGAGCGATAGTAGCCTTAATCTGCACTGAATACGTACGCCCTTTGCGTTTACATTCAAGTTCTGAGAACTTAATGTTGTCATAATCAATGGTGTATCCCTGATAATGGAGACACATCTCTCCATTCTGGCTTTCTATGGGAAATGTTGATTGAAACACCTGTTCAAGGCCACTATTAGGATCTGCATCTAGGTGTTGCCGCACTTTTTCGAGTTGGAGAAACCGTTCATAAGAATCGAGTTGTATTCCAACTAGATTTGGTAACTCACATACTTTTTCGAAATGGGCTCCAACATATGTTCTATTGATTGAATTGCCTTTGGCAACCATTGTTACCCTCCAAAGGTCGATTATTGCAAAAGGATTGAGAAACACTCAAAACTTTTACATCGGATTAAGGACACGACCGGCCACCGGAGAAAATCCGGTGGCTAGCCCCTCAGGCTTACGCCTGTAACACGTTGAAAAAAATCTGCTTATTTAACTTCAATAGTTGCGCCTGCAGCTTCAAGCTTCTCTTTAATAGTTTTTGCATCTTCTTTAGATACAGCTTCTTTAATAGCTCCGCCTGCAGTTACTAAATCTTTTGCCTCTTTGAGACCAAGACCTGTAAGAGCTCGTACTTCTTTAATAACTGGAATAGTTTTCCCTTCAGCAACACCTTTGAGGATGATGTCGAATTCTGTTTGTTCTTCAACTTCCTCAGCAGCAGCAACAGCAGCACCTGCAGCAGCAACTGGAGCAGCAGCGGATACACCGAATTTTTCTTCCATAGCTGAAATGAGTTCTGAAATTTCCATTACAGACATTTTTGCGATTGCTTCCAAAATTTCTTCTTTAGTAGCCATATTATCTTCTCCTTATCTTTTACGGTAATAGCATGTCTACGTAGTTAGCGAAGACTAAAACCGTACTAATATCAGTATTTATTTTGCGTCGGCAACTGCCTGCAATGTTCGAGCAAGTTTAGAAAGGGGTTCTTTAATAGTACCCATTAACATAGAAATGAGCTCACCTCTTGTAGGAAGTTTGCTGTATGCAGCAATTGCATCAACATCAAATAACTTTCCATCTAAGTAAGCACCTTTAATTTGTAAAGATGTATTTTTTGCAAAATCAAAGAGAATCTTTGAAACTGCACTTGAAGCATCTTCCCCTTTTATAAGAGCGACTGCGGTAGGACCAGTAAGATTTTTCTCTGTTCCTTTGTGACCTAAATCGTTCAATGCAATCTTTGCAAAACGGTTTTTCACTACGCGAAACTCTGACTCTTGTTTTCTCAGCAGAGCTCGTAACTCTGTGATTTTTTCTACACTTATTCCACGGTAATCTGTAAAAATATATCCATCAAATTGAGTAAACTCATTTGACATTTCTTTTACTGCATCAACTTTAAATTGAGCTTTGCGTGCTTTATATTCTGCCATATTCCTATTCTCCTAGTTCTCTTTCACAGAGACCATGACCCCAGGGCCCATGGTAGAACTGAGTGAGATACTCTTGAGGAAATCCCCTTTAGCATCACTTGGTTTTTTTCTGACAACTTCATTAAGGACAACATGGGCATTCTCTGCAATTTTTTCAGCATCCATAGAAACTTTACCAACTGCTAAGTGGACAACGCCTGTTTTGTCAGATCTGAATTCAACTCGCCCTTTCTTTAATTCTTCTAAGGCACCTTTGATATCAAAAGTAACTGTTTGAGTTTTAGGGTTAGGCATAAGACCTCTACGACCAAGGATAGGACCAAGACGACCAACATCTTTCATCATGTCAGGTGTTGCAACAGCAACATCAAAATCCATCCATCCACCTCTAATTTTTTCTACTAAATCAGCATCTCCAACGAATGTTGCACCAGCATCTAAAGCCTCTTGAGCTTTATCACCTTTAGCAAAGACGAGGATTCTCTTTTCAACAGAGAATTGATGAGGGAGAACAACTGTATCACGTACAGATTGACTCTTCTTTAGAGATAAATTTAAAGACATTTCTACAGTTTCGTTAAATTTAGCAAAAGCTACTTTCTTTACAAGAGTTGCTGCTTCAACAAATGTTAACAACTCTGTTTTATCAACTTGCTTTAATGCTTCAAGATATTTTTTACCATGCTTCATTATTTAGCCTCCACTTCGACGCCCATACTTCGAGCAGTTCCAGCTATAATTTTCTTTGCACCTTCGATATCGATTGCATTAAGATCTGGTAACTTAGTTTGAGCAATTTCAGTAAGTTGACTTTGAGTTAACTTTGCAACTTTCTGTGTGTGAGGAACTCCTGAACCACTAGTAATGCCACATGCTTTCTTTATAAGAACAGCAGCAGGAGGAGTTTTTAGGATGAATGTAAAAGACCTGTCTGTATAGACGGTAATTACAACTGGAATAATAAGCCCAGCTTCAATGTTTTTTGTTTTTTCATTGAACTGCTGAACAAATTGTGGTGCGCTTACACCATGAGGACCAAGTGCTGGCCCAACTGGTGGCGCAGGTGTAGCCTTTTGGGCTGGGCACTGTAATTTTACAACAACAGATACCTTTTTCTTTGCCATGTTATTTCTCCTTACACGCAAGAGATATTTCTCTTCGTGCTGGTATTAACGCCTCTTCAACGAAAAGGCTCCCACCTAGCACCCCAATAAAAGGATGATTAGGAAGTATTATATACAGATACATAGAGAAAAGATTTATATCTTCTCAACCTGTAAAAAATCGACTTCAACTGGAGTAGAACGACCAAAAATTCCTACCAAGACTCTTAATCTCGTTTTTTCAAGGTTCACCTCTTCAATTACTCCAGTAAATGATTCAAAAGGACCTTCAACAATCTTTACATGTTCGCCATTGCTGAAACTTTGCTTTGGACGCAATACTTTTTCGCTCTTAATCTCACCAGTCTTTTGTAAGATCCCTTTCAATTCTTCACTTGAAAGTGGGTTTGGTTTTCTCCCCTCTAAAGATCCAACAAATCCAGTAACACCTTGAACTCTCTTTACCTGAGAACAATAGAGTTCCCACTGATAATCGGGCAAATCCATTTGAACCAGTATGTAGGATGGGAGGATTTTACGTTTAACCGTCTTTTTCACCCCATCTTTCACTTCGACAACATCTTCAGTAGGGACTTTTACATCAAGAAACACCTCAGCAAAGTTGAGGTCTGTTTCCATTAACTTACGAAGAGTTTTTTCTATCTTCATCTCATACCCTGAATAGGTATGTACTACGTACCAGCCTTTCGCCATGGATTCTCCTAAAAAATCAGGTCGACACCTTGAACAAGGAGGAAATCTACCAAGCCAAGAACAAACGCAAAAATTGCAGTAGAGACAATAACAACTTTTGTTGAATCTACAACTTCTTCACGTGAGGGCCATACTACCTTTTTTAACTCAAGATGAGATTCTTTTAAATATCTTAAAATCTTTTTCATCACATTCTCCTCTTTTTCAAGAAGTCAACAGGCCAGGTAGGACTCGAACCTACAACATCTGGTTTTGGAGACCAGCGCTCTAACCATTGGAGCTACTGACCTGTTTACTTCTTGAATTATTTCGAGACTATTTTATCTTTGTCTCACGATGAAGAGTATGCTTTCTTTCAAAGGGACAAAACTTATTCAACTCTAATTTCCCCGGAGTATTCCGACGGTTTTTCTCTGTTGTATAGTTTTTTTGCTTGCACTCTGTGCATTGAAGGGCAATCTTTTCTACTGGCCCCTTTTTCTTGCTAGCCATTATAAAACTCCTTATCGGTATTCCGACGTGTATCTTAAAAGGAAATCCTTAACTTATATAACCAAGAGCCCTCGACCGGATTTGAACCGATGACCCCCACCTTACCATGGTGGTGCTCTACCAGCTGAGCTACAAGGGCAAATATATAGGCATAGGGAACTCAAATCC
>SABI01000145.1 GCA_009929055.1 Spirochaetia bacterium
GTTCTAAACCCTTTTTCATAATCATCTTTATATTTATCTTTTTTAGGAATTTCTCCATATTTTGATTGTTGGAATAAGAACTGTTGCTGGTCAGCCACAGTTTCAATCGTTAAGAAAGAGAAAAATAAAAGTATTGCAATAAAAGAGGGTATAGATAAAATTGGCTGCACCTCTTGGCTCATTAAGAATAGGGGCAGAGTGAATCCTACAAAGAGCATTTGTTGGTAGAACGATATAAAGATAATGTTGAACATCATCCATAGAAGGGGATGTTTAATGTATTTATGAAGGATTTTCCATCGATAATCTTCTCCCCCCACATACCCATCTCTCCGAGCAAAATTGAAAGTGAGTCTCGCTCCCCAAAGAGTAACTAATAGGGCCGCAATTGTAACAAAAGTGTTGTAATTACCTGCATAAGCATACATCCACGCATATGCTATGGGAGAGGTGCTCCAAAGTCGGTCAGTCCACGAATAATCGTTACTAAGGAGGCTAAAGATAAAGCTGATTATCGCTGTAAAAACTGTCATTGCTAATACAGTTGCTAATGAGCCATACTTTTCATACGGTACGAGTTCTATTGCTAATAACATTGAAGCAATAATTATTATAAAAAATAGAATAATTGTTTTTCCTGTGACTTTCATGAAAACAGTATATAATTGACACTAATTGGTTTCAAGTCAAAAAAAATACTTTTAAAAATAATTTGTCGAATTCTGAATTATTATTCCATTAGTGAAGATATGTTATATCTTAATTGACAAATAAAATTAAGAGAGTTTATTCTACTACTAGGTGGTAGAAAAAATGACAAAACGGATTTTTTTACCTCTTCTTATCTTTATCACTTTGCCTCTTCTTCTTAGTTCAAGCAATGATATGAAGAGTCTCTTTACAGAGCATTCCTATGAAGAAATACTTGAGTTTACAAGTACTGTAAATGTGTATGATGTTGATGATAATGGGGCAAATTACTTGATGCATGCCTGTGCCCATAACAATGATGTGAGAGTGATTAAACTATTATTAGACTTACATCTGTCTGTAGATAGTGAAGACAATAATGGGAATACTCCCCTTATCTATGCTGCTCAGAATTCAAGTAACCCTGAAATTATTAGATGTTTAGTTAAGTATGGAGCTGATATAGAACACCTTAATATAAATAGAAATACTCCTTTGTTATTTGCTGTGTGGCAGAATCCATGCCCGGGCATTACAATAGTGTTATTAGATCTTGGCGCTGACACCTCCTATAAAACTCCAGATGAAAGCACCCTATTGATGGTCTGTGCTTCGAATAATTCTAGTGTTGAAATAGTTAATCTTCTTTTAGATAGAGGCTTTTGTGTTGATGATGTAGCCCTTGATGATTGGAATTCTCTCCACTATGCAGCGTGCTATAATCGTTCAGTTGAAATGATAGAAACATTAATCGCTCACACCAATGAAGTAGATAGCCCAACTTCAAATGGGATAACACCTTTGATGATGGCTTGTTTTAATAATACAGAAATAGATATCCCATTACTATTATTGACTCATGGGGCTTCTGTATATGCCCAAGATAATGGTAAAAAAACGCCATTACATTATGTTGTAACTGGTTCTTGTTCTCCATTGATAGCACAGCTTCTTTATGATGCAGGGGCAGATGTTAACCATGTCGATGAGGGAGGAGTCTCAGCTTTAATGCTTGCTTGCTATCAGAGTGAATCTGCAGAAATAATAGAAACTCTTCTAGATCTTGGCAGTGATCCTCTTCTTGTATCAAATGATGGGTATATAGCCTATGATTATCTTCTTCATAATAGATATTTGTATGTCTCTGATATTGCTAAGGTTCTTAGGAAAGCTTCAGGGAGATGATTTTTTCTCTTGTTCGACTACCCTCAATATGCTAATCTAACTTCAGTCAAAAAAGGAAGGCTCTATGGACAATACAAAAATTGATATTCTTCCATTAACAGTAGAAACAATCAAAGATTTATGGTCAAAAACATATAACACGAAAGGGAAACCCGATTGGTCTCATCTATACCCTTATTATGATGAAGGGCTCATCTTTCACGATTCAATTCAACGAATTGAAGGAAAAGATGAATTTGTGAGGATGTGTGATCGCTTAGCAAAAAGATGTAAAGAATTAAGAATGGATCTTAGCGTCGTCACTCGAGATGAAGAGGGTGCCTTCTTAGAATGGAAGATGACGATGATGTTTAGAGTTTTTCCTAGTACTCCCATGTATGGAGCCTCTAGACTCACTATTAATAAAGAAGGACTTATTGTTTCACAAAGAGATTATTATGACCTTTGGGGTGATATTAACAATAATGTACCTGGATACCGTAAGCTCTATCGCTGGTTTATGCATAAGTTTTTTGGATAGAAGAGATGAGTATTACATTACCTGATGAATTAAAGTTTATTCAAAATGGCCTTTCCCCTCAAAAAGAGAGTAAGACCTCTTTACATAATAAAGTGTGTGTTATTACTGGCACTACGAGTGGTATTGGATATGTTACTTCCCATCGCCTCGCCCTCTATGGCGCCCACTTAGTGATGATTGTTCGAAATAGAGAAAAAGGGGAAAAGGTGAGAAATGAGATAATTGAGAAGTACCACACTAAATGTGACCTCTTGATTGCTGATTTCTCTAGATTTGAAGATGTTCACTCGGTTGCTAAAGAGATTAATAGTACCTACAAAAAGATTGATATTCTTATCTTGAACGCGGGGACTTTTTTGCAGAGAAAAACCTTCACAAATATTGGAATAGAGGCCTCTTTTCATATTAATCATCTCTCCCCATTTCTACTAATATCTCTTTTAAGAGAAAAACTTATTGCCTCCTCTCCTTCAAGAGTCCTTACTATTAATTCAGAGGGACATAGATTTTCTACTCTTCATATTGATGATTTAGGGTGGAAGAAACACCTCTATACTGGTCTTAAGGGGTATGGAGCAGCTAAGACTGCTCAGCTATTAACAATGCAAAAGTTTGCTATTGGGTTTGAAGGAACAGGGGTTACTATCAACTCAATGCATCCTGGAGAGGTAAAAAGTAATATTGGTAATGAAAATAGTCTTCTCTACCGACTCTACTCTAAATACTTATTATCATTATTTCTAAAAAATCCAGAAATATCTGCAAAAGCTATCCATTATTTAGTAGCAGATGAAGAGGTAAGTGGTGTGAGTGGAAAGTTTTTCAATCTTACGATTGAAGAGAAGCCAGCAAAACATGCTACTGATCCAATTCTAATGGAGAAGGTGTGGAATAAGAGTATTGAACTTACTCATTTGTAAAAAATTATCCTCTTTTATGTGTGTGAGTTGAGCTAATAAGGTTTCTTCAGAGAGAAGTTATTCCCATAAGAAAACTTCCTCACCTCTTATTGAGGGAGTTTGCCTCCAAGAGTGATGAATTTTTCTACATCAATACAAAAGGCGACACCAGAGCCAGGCTCTGCGAGAATAGGAATCTGTTTAATAGTGTCTAATATGTGAGATGCTTTAGACGAGTCAACAACTATGAGAAGAAGTTCTTTTTCAGGAACTAAAGTGACTCCAAAGAATTTCACATCTTCTTCTTTGCCAGTACCACTTCCTGAGAGAATTGTTCCTCCAGTAGCCCCTTCTTTCCTTACCACATCCATTATTTCATCAGCAAAACCCTTATTAACAATACAGGTAATGAGGGTATGATTCCCTTTTATTTTACTCACTTCATTATTCATTTCTTTTTCTCCTTTTCCTTCACCACTAAGATGGCTCAACATATCTGGGACATCAATAAGCATAGCAACACCAGAAGAAAGCCTTTTATTTCTTCTAAAATGGCTTATTGCATCGAGTACAGGTAAAACTTCATGTTCTTTTAAAAGGGTAAAGACAACATCTTTATCACTATCACCTAAACCTAGTGCATGTAAAATGGCGTTATCAGCAACACCCTTTGCGCAAAGAATAGTCCCCCCCTTTGCTCCAGATTCTTTCGTTGTAGCAACAAGTGCTAGGCCAACATTTCGCTGGACAATACTTATTAAGAGTTTCCCATGTAGATAGATGGTATCAATCTCACGAGTCATTATAAGGCCTCCTTAGGGGGTGTCTGTGATTTATTTTTCTTTGTCTTTTGCTTAATAAATACTCCTAGAATTTGGATAGTTATTAATGGAGTCATAGCAACTAAGGCAACAATTCCAAAACCATCAAGAAATGGATTTCCCCCCATCGTTTGTGAAACCCCTAAAGCAAATGCTAATAAAAAGGAACTCGATAGAGGGCCAGAAGCAACCCCCCCTGAATCAAAGGCAATTGCTGTATATAGTGGCGGAGAGAAGAATGAGAGGAGAAGTGCTATTGTATACCCAGGGATTAAGATATATGTAAGTGGAATAGAATAGACTATTCGCACCATAGCAAGGGCGACTGCTATTGAAACCCCTAATGAAAAGAATACTAACACTATTTTTTTTGAGATGGTTCCACCAGAGACTTCTCTCACTTGTTCAGTTAAAACCCAGACAGCAGGTTCTGCAAGAACTATTACTGCACCAAAGACGAATCCAATAGGGATGAGGATAAAGGAGGGATTAAAAGAGCCTAGAGAAGAGCCTAGGGCGCTCCCTGTTGGCATAAGGGCTCCATTAACTCCCACTAAAAAGATAATTAACCCAATTGATGTATAAATTATCCCTTCTATGCTCCTTATGATTTGTCTTCGCTGTAAATGCAGGAGAGTAAAGTGAAAAAGAATAAAGAGAAATGCTAATGGCGACATTGCTTGAATAACTTCAAAAAAGGAGGATACAAATAAAGGGCCTAGTAGCAAGGCAGTCCCTTGACCTTGGTTAGCTACTTCGTTTACTCCATTTCCTGGATCACTATTAGCTAAAAATGCCATAAGTAAGACAGCTACTATTGGTCCAATAGAAGCAATTCCTACAAGGCCAAAACTGTTTTCTTCACTTTTATCACTTCGTCTTACATTTGATACACCAATACCAAGAGCGAGGATAAAAGGAACAGTCATTGGTCCAGTTGTAGCTCCTCCTGCATCAAAAGCGATTGGGATATAAAAAGAGTCTGCAAAAAAGGCAATAATTGCAATAATTGAGTATCCAATTATTACAGTCCACCTGTAGGAGAAGTTTAAGAGAATTCTTAAGAAAGATCCTGCGACAAATAAGCCAACGCCAAGAGCAATTGCTACAACAAGGGTGAGCCTCGAGATAGAGGCATTAAATTGAATAACTTGTCCAGCAAGAATCTGTACTTGAGGCTCCGCTATGGTAATAACAATGCCTACAATAAACCCGGCTATTACCATGAGAGTGGCATTTCTTTTGTTGACTAATGAAGAGCCTACTAGCTGGCCAAAAGGGATGATACTAATTTCTGTACCAAGGAGAAAGAGACTAAGACCAATAATGATAAGTACTCCTCCAAGGGCAAAGGCTATCATTTGAGGCCAACTGAGTGGCGCTATAGTGAGGTGTAAAAAGAGGACAATGAATACGATTGGAGCAACCGACAAGGATGTTTCCTTGAATTTACGCAACAGGTTCACGCTTAGTGCGCCAGTTCGGCGCTATATATATAATTGGGTGAAACACCCATTCTGACAAAGCCTAACCAGCAGTCAGTATCCAGCCTTGGAGTCGAAGCCGTGAGGTGAGATTTAAGCGTAGGCAGGAAAGCATAAGAGCCGTAAGGAGGAACCTGAAGCAACGAAGCCTCGAAAAATTCAATGTGGAAGCTGATACTTTTAAGCGGGTAGCAAGCAGAATGACATGCTCATAATGGTGAGAGCATCTAATTCCACCGGGGTCGCAGAGCATGGCGAGTATGCAAGGTATATATAGTGTACCTGGGAGGGCTCTTAATTTGTTCTAAGGAGCTAAGCATGAATCAAGACTTTGGAAGGTCAAGAGAGTGTAATGGATTAAGAGCAGTCGGATCTCTTCATAGTAGTGATGAAGCCAATGAAAGTTGGTGGAGCGAAGGGAGAGACATATCAAACGTTTCCTTTGATGAAACATTTTGGATACTGGAGGTCCTATAAGAATGGAAATTGATGAGAAGGGATTGAGGGAGCTGTCATGTAAGCATAAAAGAGTGCAAACTCTGATGCATTATGTGAACAAAAAGAGCTTAATTGAGGAACATCGAAAACAATGTTCAAGAAAAGCAGTGGGTGTAGATAGTATTACGAAGGAAGCATATGGAGCGCATCTTGATGCTAACATTAGTAACCTTCTTGAAAGGATGAAATCTTTTAGCTATCAACCGAAACCAGTAAGGCGAACATACATTCCAAAAGGTAATGGCAAGACGCGACCACTAGGGATACCCTCATATGAGGATAAACTAGTGCAAGGAGTCATGGCTAAAGTCCTTAATGATGTGTATGAACC
>SABI01000660.1 GCA_009929055.1 Spirochaetia bacterium
ATCGAGGTTTATTTTGAAAAGGAAAACCTATGGTCGCTTGATGATAAGACTGAATTCCTGCTTACAATTATGGCTAGTATGGCACAAGAAGAAAGCAGAAGCATTTCACAAAACGTGACAATGGGTAAACGTTGGGGAATGAAAGAAGGTAAAGTTAGCTGGGCTTATAGTAGTATGCTCGGTTACACCAAAGAAAACGGTAAGATTGTGGTTGTTGAAAATGAAGCAATCCTAGTGAGAAAGATATACCAGCTATTCTTAAGAGAAGGCAAAACCTGCTCTGGAATTGCTGAATATTTAAATGAGGAAAAAATAAAGACTCCCTCTGGAAAATCATGTAAATGGACCAAAAACACTGTTAACTCGATACTAAGAAATGAAAAGTATAAAGGTGATGCATTACTTCAAAAGACTTATACAGCCGATTATTTAGAACATAGGGTAGAAAAGAATGAGGGCCACTTACCACAGTATTATGTAGAGAACAGTCACCCTGCAATTATAGATAAAGAAGAATGGGAGATAGTTCAAGCTGAGCTAACAAGACGTGAGTCACTTGGTGCTGCTTACTCTGGGAACAGCATATTCAGCTCAAAACTAATCTGTGGTGATTGTGGTGCTTTCTACGGTAGAAAAAAATGGCATTCGACTAGCAAATACGCAAGGTTTGTATATAGATGCAATCGCAAGTATAGCAAAGACCACGATAGGTGCCAAACGCCTGTATTAGTAGATGACAAGATAAAAGATAAGTTTGTCGAAGCCTATAACCAAGTGATGAGGGACAAGCAAAGGATAATAGAAGATGTCAATGAAGTAATCAAGTTGTTATCAGATACTTCAGAACTTGATGCAAAGGTTATCGAGCTTCAAAACAAGATGGAAGTTATAAGTGGCTTGGTTGACAAGATGATCAAAGAAAACACCAAGACAACTCAAGACCAAGTTGAGTTTGCTAGAATGTACGAAGAGTTATCCGCTCAGTATGAATCAGAAAAGAATGACCTAGATAAAACACTAGAGAAGAGAGCATACAAGCAATCACAGGAAATCAAGATGAAGGCTTATCTTGAGGAAATAAAAAAAGCAGATAACTACCTGCCTGAATGGTCAAATGATTTATGGATGCTGATGGTTGAAAAGGCAATTGTTAATAAAGACAAAACCATAACCTTTAAGTTCACAAGTGGAACTGAAGTAACGTTGTAAGA
>SABI01000661.1 GCA_009929055.1 Spirochaetia bacterium
CCAGAGGATAGGTTGTTTGTTTTCCAACCTAAAAAGGTTCATAGCTAGCAGCTTATTCCACACATAACGATTCGCACCTAACGCTTGATTAAGGTGATCGAGATGAGTGTGTTTCGGACTTAACCGAAAGCGATAGCCTTGCATTCTTTTCATAGTTTAATTATACTTGGTCTAAATTCTGGGATATCAATACTGCTAATTGCCAATCAAAGCCCCCTGAGTGGGCTAAGATAATCTTTAAATGTTCAAAGTGTTTCATTACTTCTACTACTTGTTTAGGACTTTCTATTTCTGAGCCATAGGTGTGAATTAGGACTGGAACATCAAGGTCGTTAATTGCTTTAGCGATTAACATTCCTGAAGATGAATCAAAACGTAGATTATTCATCATAGGATGGATCTTTACCCCAATAAAGAGTCTTTCACTATGGCTCATATCGAGATACTTATATAACTCATAAATAGATTCTTTAGGATAATGTAAATTGACCGTTACATATCCTTTAAGACGAGGATGTTTTTTTAGCTCTGTGTGTAGCTCTTCATTCCCCCCCTTTATATCATAGCGAACAGCTAAACTTGAAGAGACTATGGTATAATCTATGTTATACTGATCCATTTGCTTAATGAGACCTTCACTACTTAGTGACTCTACTGGGAAAGACCAGTGACCGAGGTGTCCGTGGGCATCAATAACCATGATAGATTCTCTCTAATAATTGGATAGAATTTTTTTCATAGATTCTTTTTTTATCATCTAATTTTTGTAGTGATTCGATAAGGCCCATTGAAGAGAAGGGGGAAGCAAAAGGGGCATTTGAAGCATATAAGAGACGATGGGCAAAATGGGTATCTATAGCCCTTTGGATTGATCCTATTCCATGAAGAAGGGATGTGGTGACATAGATTTGAGATGAATTTTCAAATCTAAGGAGCCAGTCGGCACTATCGTAATAATGGAGAGATGTTACAATCGGTAAGAGGCCTTTAGTGAAATCTTCAACATAGGCAACATCTTGAACTGAGGAGTCAATGAGCAACAAGCACTTCTCTTTTACTAACAATTGAAGAATGATTTTAGACACAGGATGATCGATGGTCCAATGTTGTTCTTTAGGATATAAGCGATAAAACTTTGCCCCTTTTTCTAAGGAAGTATAGAAAACTTTTTTTGCTCTTTCGAGCCCCTCTAAGGGGTTAATGGTACAAAC
>SABI01000662.1 GCA_009929055.1 Spirochaetia bacterium
ACTTGTATTGATACTGCTATTGATAGAAGAGGAACAAACCTTTTTTCTGATCTCAAGCTTTTTTTCAAGTATATTTTATTAATAAAAAAACATAAACCTTGTATCGTTCTATCCTATACAGTTAAGCCAAACGTATATGGTGGTATTGCTTCTAGATTATTAAGAATACCCCACATTGCAAATATAACAGGCTTAGGTGATTCTGTTTCCAATGTTGGAAGATTACAGCAATTCGTTTTAGCTTTGACTAAGTTTGCTCTTAAGAAATCTAAAAAAGTCTTTTTTCAAAACAAATCAAATAAAGAATTCTATGAACAACGAACCATAGTTCAAACTGCCCAAACTCAACTCATCCCAGGCTCTGGAGTGAATCTTACTAGGTTTGCTTATTTACCCTACCCTGTAGAAAAAGATGAATGTATCAGATTCTTGTTTATTGGAAGAATTCTTAAAGACAAGGGTATCGGAGAGTTGCTTGAAGCTGTTACTTCTATCTATCAAGAAAAGAATAACATCACCTGTGATCTTGTTGGATTCTACGAAGATGAAACCTTCAAACAAGCAATTACTGTTTATGAGAATCTTGGAGCAGGTAGATTCTTAGGAGTTAGTAAAGACATCTCTTCTCTTTTGAAAGAATACCATGCAGTGATTCTTCCTTCCTACCATGAAGGTATGGCTAACGTTCTTTTAGAGGCTTCTGCATCAGGTCGTCCTGTTCTTGCCTCTAATGTTCCAGGGTGCCAAGAGACTTTTGATGAAGGTATCTCTGGAATTGGTTTTGAAGCTAAGAGTGTCAATTCTCTATACAGTGCAATTAAGAAGTTCCTTTCGCTTACTACTGCTCAAAGAGAAGCAATGGGAAAAGCAGGAAGAGCGAAGATGGAGCGAGAGTTTGATATAGCGGTACCAGGTACAACTTCCACATTTTCCCTAAAAAATAGGGCTTTAGGGTATTCAGAGCGTGATTTGACGATTTGAGGTACCGGGTAAGATTTCCACAAAATCCCCACCTGTAAATAGCTTGCGACTTTGATGATTGTGATTGCTTAAGAAGCTAATGCCCCGGTATGAACCGAGGGATCAAGAAAGATGTATGAAGATGGATTCAAAGATTTGGAGTTTATTCATATGCAGCCAATGCATAAGGACAATGTATCCAACTGTTGGTTATCAACAATGACCTTAGATCCCATGTTCTTAAATTG
>SABI01000663.1 GCA_009929055.1 Spirochaetia bacterium
AAAGGATTTGATTATATTGTTTCTTTCTCTTTGTTTATTATAGCTGTCCTTATTTCTCTTTGGATAATTGCTCAACCTTTTAGAAGAGTCATAGAAGAATACGAAGAAGAAGAGGAGGAAGAAGAGGAGGAAAAGAAAGAAAAAGTTATTAAAGTTGAAGTTAAGAAAAGTAAATTTCCTACTTTTAGTTTAGAAAGAATAATTCCTAAAAAAGAAGAGCCTAAAGTTGAAGAAAAGAAAGAAAATACTAACCTTAAAACTTTTGAACAAAAGAAGAATGAGAGTAAAGAATACAAATATCCTCCTCTAGATTTACTTGCTAAAAAAGGAGGAGCTCCTGAGGGGGGAGATATCTCTTATAATTCTTCTATTATAAAAAGAACTCTACAGACTTTTGGTATTCCTGTAGAAATGTCAGAAATTAATATTGGACCGACGGTTACTCAATACACTCTTAAACCAGCGGAAGGAATTAAGCTTTCTAAGATTACTACTCTACAAAATGATTTAGCCTTAGCCTTAGCTAGTCCAACAATTAGAATAGAGGCTCCTATTCCAGGAAGATCTCTTGTGGGAATTGAAATTGGTAACAAAAAAAGAGCTGTTGTAGGATTAAGAGAGTCATTGGACACAGATGAGTTTAAAAACTCTCCAGCCCCACTTTTAATGGCTCTAGGTAAAGATGTTAAAGGTACACCAGCCTTTGCTGATTTAGCAGAAATGCCTCACTTGTTAGTAGGAGGAACAACTGGTTCTGGAAAGACTATTTGTTTGAACTCAATTATCTTAAGTCTTCTATACAGAAATAGTCCTGAAGAAATGAAACTTGTTTTAGTTGATCCTAAGAGAGTAGAGTTTCCTGTTTATTCTAATTTAGATCATTTATTATGCCCAGTTATTTACGATGCTAATCAAACATTAGTAGCTTTGAAATGGTTAGTAGGGGAGATGGAAAGAAGATTTACTGTTCTAGCAGAAGGACATAGTAGAGATATTGGATCATATAATCAGAAACAAGAAAAGAAAGGAGAAGACAAACTTCCATATATTGTTTTAATTATTGATGAATTAGCTGACTTAATGAGTGTTAAAGGAAAAGAGATTGAATCCTATGTAGTAAGATTAGCTCAAATGTCTAGAGCGACAGGAATACATTTAATTTTAGCGACTCAAAGACCATCAGTAGAAGTTATTACAGGTTTAATT
>SABI01000664.1 GCA_009929055.1 Spirochaetia bacterium
ACTCTCAAATATTGGCATTAAACTTATTGTAGGACCTCTACCTATCATATTCTATATTATTGGAATTGTTATGTTGCACTTCTACCCTATTGATAAAGAGTATTATGAAAAAATGATGAGTAGTACAAAATTAGTATGACTAAGAACAAAAAGACTATTTCCCTATTAAGGGCAAGTAAAGGAAGGGGATTTGTGGAACCTCGCTACTCCCCTTTTATTCAAAAATTTGTCTCCATTGTTGGCCCCCTCTACTTAAAAAAAGTAGAAGGAGTAAAGAGTGTAAAGATAGAGAACATTGATTTTCTGTTTGATGCTTTGAAGGAACACTACAATAAAGAGAGAACACTTATCATTGCTTTTCGTCATGTTGAAAAACAAGATGCCCCTGTGCTGACCTACGTCTTAAATACAGCATTAACAAAAAGGATCAAAAATTATAATAAGACTGTAGAAAAGGAAAAACGAATAATTGGTCATGCTCAATTCCTCTATGGAAGCGATGTCCTAGAGTGGGCAGGATCTCTTGCAGCATTTATATTCCCTCGTCTCGGAGGGATTCCTGTAATAAATAGAAGTAATAATTCAAAAGCTCTTAATCTCTTAAAAACGACAATGAAAGCAGGGCTCTTCCCTGTTGCCCTTGCCCCTGAAAGTCAAGTTACTTACCACATGGCAAGGGTATTTGAAACTTCTAGCGGGATTTCTTCCCTTGCTGTTTGGGCAGAAGAGGGGGGAAAAGAGGTAACCATTCTCCCAATTGCTTTTGGGTATAATTATGATAAAGATGCTGAAATTTTTATTAATTCCTGTATAAAAAGGTGGAGAGAGGAGACGGCAATAGATGTTGCTGATAATATATCACTCTACGAAAAGCTTATCTTTATTACACAAGAGACAATTAAGATTCTTGAGTCTTTTTATTCAATTGAGGAGAATATTGATTATTCACTAAAAGAGAGAATTGATCATATCTGTCATATTTCCATGAATACGGGGGAACATATTGCCCATGTAAGGGGAAGTGGATCTTTATTAGATAGATTATTTTCTATTCGACATGCAGGTA
This sequence comes from Spirochaetia bacterium, assembly GCA_009929055.1. GTDB lineage: Bacteria > Spirochaetota > Spirochaetia > Sphaerochaetales > Sphaerochaetaceae > SABI01. The sequence continues at coordinate 1,067 of SABI01000664.1, forward strand.
TTTCTGCATTAAAACCAGATGATTTTGAGAGAGATAAAAAGTCTTCCATTAATTCATCTATTGCTGACTTTACGGCTCTTCATGCCCACATTTTTCTTTGGCACTCTCAGATAGTAGATGTATTAGAGTATATAGATC
>SABI01000665.1 GCA_009929055.1 Spirochaetia bacterium
GTAGAAAGAATAAATAAATACGAAGATTACTTTAAGGGGTTAGATGATGAAGCTCTCAAATTAAAAACTAGTGAATTTAAAAATAGAATAGAGAAAGGAGAAAGTCTTGAGGATATTTTACCAGAGGCTTTTGCATTGGTTAGAGAAGCTTCTGTTAGGACTAGAGGAGAAAGACATTACGATGTACAACTCATTGGAGCTATTGCTTTACACAATGGCAAGGTAACAGAAATGAGAACAGGAGAAGGTAAGACTTTAGTTGCAACTATGCCGGCATATTTAAATGCACTCATGGGTAAGGGTGTTCATATTGTTACTGTCAATGATTATCTTTCAAGAAGAGATGCTGTAAACATGGGTTTGGTTTATCATGCGCTAGGTTTGAGTGTTGGAGTTATTAATTCTCAAAATACATCTTACAAATATGATCCTAGTCATGTAACCGAAGAGCAGGCAGAAGATGACAAGGAGATAGGTGGTTTTCGGGTTCAATATGAATATTTGAAACCTTGTTCTAGAAAAGATGCTTATGCTTGTGACATCACTTATGGTACAAATAATGAATTTGGTTTTGACTATTTAAGAGACAATTTAGCGAGAAGTATAGACGATGTAGTCCAAAGGTCTCCATTTTTTGCAATAGTTGACGAGGTGGACTCTATTTTGATAGATGAGTCCAGGACCCCTTTGATTATCTCTTCTCCAGCAGAAGAAAGCGAAGACCTATATTACACTTTTGCTGATATTGCAAAAAAATTAAAGAAGGAAGAAGACTATACTGTTGACGAAAAACTCAGGGCTATTTCTCTGACTGATCACGGAATAACTATTGCTGAAGATTTACTTGGAATTCAAAATATTTATACCGAAAAAGGAATCAAATATGTACACCACTTAGAAACTGCGGTTAAGGCCCGAGCTCTTTATGAGAATAATAAAGATTATGTAGTCAAGGATGGAGAAGTTATTATAGTTGATTCTTTCACTGGAAGATTGCAGCCCGGTCGTCGTTGGAGCGAAGGACTACACCAGGCGATAGAAGCTAAGGAAGGAGTAAAAATAGAAAAAGAAACCAGGGCTGTTGCCTCGATTACATTCCAGAATTACTTTAAGTTTTATAGTAAATTATCTGGAATGACAGGTACAGCGGAAACTTCCAAGGAAGAATTTTTGAAAGTTTATGGACTTGATGTTGTCGTTATT
>SABI01000666.1 GCA_009929055.1 Spirochaetia bacterium
CACAAAGATTGGAAATATTATGCAAAAAGCATTTATTCGGAAGAGATTTAATTTTTCCTTTAAGAAAAAAACGCCCCTTCTTTGAACTGGGTGCTGTCAAGTGGACAGATTAAGAAATAAAAAATAAAATTAAGCATGGCTTCGGTATTGAACCGGGGCCATGTTTTTTAGCCCGGCTTGGAATCTTTCGTGGTTGTAGTAGTAAATATATTGTTCGATTGCACTTTTCAGGGAATCATAGTCCTCATACTTGTTTAAGTAATACATCTCAGATTTAACAATCCCCCAGAATCCTTCCATTGGTCCATTGTCTATGCATCTTGCAACCCTGGACATACTTTGCGTACATCCCTGGTTACTTAGCTTTGTATTAAACATTTTTGAAGTGTATTGAAATCCTCTGTCACTGTGTATCATCGGCCTGGCAGCAGGGTTGTTCTCAACGGCTTTTTCAAACATTTTGAATACTAATTCATTGTTGTTGCTGTGCCCGATTTCATACCCCACAATCGATCGGTCATACAAGTCAAGCAGTGCACTTAAGTAGCACTTCCGTTGTCCGTACTTGAATTCTGTCACATCTGTCAGCCATTTCTCGTTAGGCTTACTCGCTTTGAACTCTCTGTTAAGTATGTTTGCTGCCGTCATCTCTGGCTTCACTTTCCGGTACCCAGGCCTGCTCCTGCGTATCTTGGCTTTAACCCCAAGTATACCCATCAGTCTGTGGATCTTCTTCTCACTGTAGTTCTTCTGATTCAGGATATTAATATACATCGTCATACGCCGGTATCCGAGCGTATGCTTGTACTTTAAATCGTATTCCAATATGATCTGTGCTAGTTCTAAATCTTCTTTTTCTTTCTCGGGTACTGTTCTCTTTAAATACTTGTAGTAGCCGCTACGGCTTACCCCAAGTGCCTCACAGCATTGTCCCACAGACAAATTGTCTCTGAATATCTCTACCGCTTTGTACGCGTCCTCTTCCTGAACCCTTGTAATCTTTCTTTCTCCAGTGCATTTTTTTTTTGCACTAGTTCACGCTTTAGTCTCTCTAATTCTAACTCTTTCTTTAACCTCTCGTTCTCTTTCTGAAGTTTCTCAACTTCCGTTAATGGTTTTAACCTCTCTCTACTCCTTGCATCCATTAACTCTTCTTCCCCATGTTCAATGTACTTCTTCACCATCATATATACTCTGGAGT
>SABI01000667.1 GCA_009929055.1 Spirochaetia bacterium
GTTCAATTCAGTTGCCCTTTGTGCTACTTGACATAATAGATGTCTAAATATATTAATAGGAGTTTTCAACACCCCCATTCTCCTATCTAAACCACCATCAACTATCTCTGTAAGTAATCCAATAGTATTTACTGAAAATGTCATATAATCTTTAGCCATTGTGTTGTGTTCTATTTATAAAATTTGATTGTTCATTTAAATCCTCATATCTAATTTTCAACCCCAAACGACTGGCAAAATCTCTCTCAATTCTTGCTCCTGGAGAGTCTGCCCAACCATCCAACATATATATCTCATCACAATGATTAAGGGAAACCAAACAACAAATCATCGCATCACCCCAACTAAGATTTCCACCATATTCCTTAACAAATTCATCTGTCGTATCAAATGGATTAACAACTTCATAACCTTTGTCTTCTAATTCCTTTTGAACTTTCTTAAATCTTTCTCGTGTGGCTTGTTCATCCAATCCTGTAATCTTACCACTTATATATATACTTTTCTTCATAAGGCAATTGATTTACCAAGTTCAACAATACTATTCTTATAAGAAGGAGCGAACATCCCACAGGTATAAGATATCTCTACATCCTGTTTAAAGTCCTTAGAGTCCTTAAGCTCGTTAATCTCCTTAACAATCTCCAATCCTTTGCCCACTATATATATAGCAAGGCAATTAGCAGGCTTTTTAGCATTAACCATTTCAGCCTTAGTTCTCAGCTGGAACTCCAAATTTTTTGGATGCCTTCCATAAGGGATGTACGTCAAGAACACATCCTCTTTTATCTTGGCAGAGAAACCTTCCATTTCCTCCATAGCCACATCGTAATCTCTATATACTACCATTTTCTAATTAGTTTTTAAAATGTTTTCCGTTAATTCTCTAACCTGAACCATAGCTTTCTTGTAATGGTTAAAAGCGTTATAAACAGCTCTTAATTTCTCCATAGGAATATCATTAAAATTCCTACATTTACTTGCCCTGCAAGCTAAAGCTTTAATGTTTTCAGGATTTTCAGCATACCCCATTTCTCTAAGGTATGCTCCAATGGATGCCATTACTCTTTTGCGTAATCTATCAATCTCAGCCAATTGAGGATTCACCATCTTTTCCAAAGCAGTACAGGCTTCTAATAATTCCACAACTGTTAAGTCCTTAGAAGAAGTAGCGTTAAAATACGTATTCAGCATACTCCTT
>SABI01000668.1 GCA_009929055.1 Spirochaetia bacterium
GCATAGTCCATATCAATATCGGGCAAGGACGGCCTTTCTGGATTTAAGAATCTTTCAAAAGGTAATTTATAAGTAATAGGATCAACGTTAGTGATTCCCAGTAAGTAAGTAGTTAGTGATCCAGCAACAGATCCTCGGACATTAGTATAAATTCCATTTTCTCTGGAGTATCTAAGTAAGTCTCCAACGACAAGAAAGTAGGTAGGATATCCTTTTTGTTTAATAATTCCAAGCTCATATTCGAGTCTGTCGGTATAAACTTTTGTTGGTTCTAACCCTCGAAAGGCAAATCCATCATGTGTGAGCTTACGAAGTATTTGATCGGCAGTGGTGTCTTCTGGTATGGGAAAATCAGGGAAGAATGCCTTACCTAATTCCAAATCATAGTGTTCACATAAATCAGCTATCATTTTTGTATTGTAGACAGCCTCTTTTGTATCGCTAAAATATTTTAAAGCTTCTTCTTCGTTAATTAAAGAAAAATCATCTTCTGAAAATTCAAAACGAGTACCTTCTTTGGTATCGATAACACCTGTGTTCACGAGAAGGAGAGTGGAGTGAGCTTCGTGATCGCCCTGGCAAAGATAGTGTGAGTCTTGCCCTGCAACTACGGGGATATTCCATTTTTTACCGAGTGCCATAATACCATCTCGCAACATTTTATCGTTTTCAATATGTGCATGAGAATGAACTTCCAAAAAGTAATTTTCTTTTCCAAATATATCTTGGTGTTCTTTTATTAGTTCCTCTGCCTTTTCAGTATTTCGAGCTATGACTGCCTGAGAAAGCTGGCTCCCCATACAACCAGAAAGGCAGATAATTCCTTCGTGATACTCTCTAAGAATTTCTTTATCCATACGAGGCTTGTAATAATAACCTTCGGTGTTAGCCAACGAAACAAGTCTCATTAAGTTTTTATACCCCTGTTTGTTTTTTGCTAAAAGGGTAAGGTGGTATCTCTTATTATCAACACCGGGCTCTTTGTCTTTTCTCCCTCGTTCAGCAATGTACGCTTCAACCCCTATGATAGGTTTAATTCCAGCTTTTTTACATTCTTTATACAATTCAATAGCCCCGTACATATTTCCATGGTCTGTCAGTGCAAGAGCATACATTCCATTTTCTTTGGCCTTTTTTACCATGTCTGGGATTTTAGAAAGCCCATCTAAAAGAGAGTAGTGAGAGTGAGTGTGTAAGTG
>SABI01000669.1 GCA_009929055.1 Spirochaetia bacterium
GGGTAAGATGGAATGCTCATCTCCCCAGAGAGGAACATATCACGCTCTTCTTTACGGCGAGAGACTAGTCCAGGGAGAGTTTGACCGCCTCCCTTCACCCAACGTAGTAACTCATCGGCCGCTCCATTATACTCTTTACGGTTGAGCTTTTGGAGTAAAGTACTCCCAGAGAAAGCCCCAACACCGCAGTTATAAATAAAGCTTGTGAGTGAGTCATATTGTCCTTGAGTGAGAGGAACTTTAACGTACTTGTCGATAGCAGGTTCACAAATCTTCGATACTTCATACACTAGGTACTCCGTTGCTTGTTCTTCTGTTCTAACGTCTCCCAACTTAACCGCTACCCCATTGGGGTAGCGAGTAGTTCCATAGCCAAGCGTGGCTACACCTGCTGGACAGAGGTAACTCTTACAGTCTCCGTTAGCTAACTTAACGTGGTAGCCTTCCCACTTCTTAACTAAATCGTAACACTTCTTAGATGCTTGCATTTCTGCCTCCTTAATATATGCATAGAGTGCGTGTCACTCAGGGCATGTTGCTAGGCCGTTCGTGGCCCTTTACATATTTAGTATACACTATTTTTTAGACAATTTCAACCTAGTTTAATACGTGAAACAAACTACTGGAAAAAAACTGAGAGTTAAAAAAAAAATGTTGGATCAGCTACCCTACCCCTTAAATGCATTATGATCAACAATAGTACAATTACCTTGATAATCCGAGATTCTAATACACGGATAGGTAGTTAAGCTAAGAATAAAAATAAAGAGATTGTTGATGATGATATATTAACAACTCATTAGCTGTATATACACAAAAAAAACATCATTTTTGGAAGTTTCTCACTACTCTGTATCTATTTTAATCATAATTGTAATTGCAGAAGAAGGATAAGACATTTTTGAATTACAGAACATACATTAAATTAATATAGCTCCAAATTCTTTAATATCTTATCCTCCACCTCTGCGTGATAACGGTAGAGAGCTCTCTCAAGCTCTCTACCGTTATCGGTACCTCTCCCAGACGCGGAACCTACTTAATGTTCTTAGGCCCTGGAACCTCAATCTGGTTCTTCGGCAGTGCCGGAGCTACCAGCACCTGATTTTGTTTAGTTTCCTTTTGAACCTGAACTACCGGCTTTTGTTGCTGTACAGGAAGTTGCTTTACCTTAGCTGGTCCATCAGACTTTCACTC
>SABI01000670.1 GCA_009929055.1 Spirochaetia bacterium
TTAGTAAATGAATTACCTCAAGATACAGATACCATAAAAATTTGGTTAGAACCTTCTGTAAATGGGTATTGTAAGTATAGAGTTGCTGTAGTAGAACTCTCTACTACTAATGAGATGGAAGCCATCCCTACTATCTATTCTCAGCCTTTATATGCTGAGTTTTATGAAGTAAATTCTCTAGAAGATTGTATTTCAATCCCAAGTATGGTCGTAGGAGAGATGTATGGTCTTTGGATAGAAAGGTCTATTGATGAAAGTTCAGAAGTTTACAAAAAGAGAAATGACCCTGAGTATATTGTTGCTCACCCTGAACTCTATCAAGTTAAGTTTGAAGACCCTAAACTAAAAGTTTCATTCAATGTCACCGCAAACTAAAACATTTAAAGTGAGTTCTCTACTAGATAGTAGGGGGATTCTAGTAACAAAGGCTCCATTACTTTCTGAGTCTTCAGTTTCTGTTGGGATTAACTTTTCTCAAAAAGAAGTAGAGTTTAATCATGAAAAAATTCAGAGTGGGGAGTGTTTTGTGATAAGTCCTAAAGAAGTTGTACTTAGTATAAATAAAAAGGGAGAGTTAGTTTGCATTTGTCCTGAGACAGTAACTCCTAGTATTAGTACTAATGGGGAACTTATTTTTACATTTTCTGTGTAAAATTTTTTTAGTCTAAGATATAATTTTTATATTTACTCCATGAAACAACACATGGAGTATATTTATGCTCTTCTATTAAGGAAGATTTATAATCAAAACTGCTCTACTATTAGTAAGAAGGTTTATGATGCTTTCTGTGTGAGAGTTTCAAAGTCAGTAGATCTTCGTCTAGTTGGGTTTGATTGGGCTTGGGAGTATGTAGTTTTTCAGTTTGAATATTGGTCATCTGTAAAGATACAGCAAGGTAATAAGATGAACCCTAGTTGGGTTTTTGGAGAGAAGGCTATTCAGAGATGGGAGAAGAGACTTAAGTCTTCACAATACTATGGAGAAAAGTTTTTAGAGAAGTGGGAGATTTCAAAACCTGTTAGATTCTTTTCAAGTTCAATGGGGGAGAGATGGGAAAAGATAAGAAGTCAGTGTAATAACACCCCTGAAGGGTTTCTAGACTGTCAGCTAGACTCAAGATTTAGTAAAGAATCTAAGTATTGTAAAGTTTGTGAATATGCTGGAGTATGTGAAGAAGGAGTGTAGTGGATGTAAG
>SABI01000671.1 GCA_009929055.1 Spirochaetia bacterium
GGTTTGAACCAACGACTTCTACCGTGTGAAGGTAGCACTCTCCCACTGAGTTACGCGCCCTTTTGATGATTTACTTTATGTTAATTCCTTTTTTTTGTCTATAGAATTTATTTTATGTTTTGTTTATAATAATGTTGCTTATGCAACATATTAAAGAAGTACAACCTTATTATAAGATGCTCTTAGAAACTGAACTTTTTTCAAAAGTATTTGAAGAAGATATGCCTCAGCTTCTCCATTGTCTTCATGCAAGGGTCAAAAACTATTCAGCTGATTCCTTTATTATTCATGCAGAAGATTCTTCTGATGAATTTGGAGTAGTTCTACAAGGATCTGTTCATATCATCACAGAAGATATGTTTGGTAATAGAAGTATTACAGCCCACTTAAATGAGGGAGAGTTGTTTGGACAAATTGCCACCACAAGATCCTTCATTACCTCTCCTGCTTCTGTTATTGCAGTAAGCGAAGAGGTATCAATCATGTTCTTGAAATTCTCATCCCTAGTTGCCCCTTGCACAAGAGCCTGCTCTTTTCACTCCCTCGTCATTGAAAATATGATGAATGTTTTAGCTAAAAGAAACCTCCTCATGAACCAAAAACTAGCAATTCTTTCTCAGCGAACAATGAGGGAAAAATTATTAGCTTTTTTATACCTACAATATAAAGAAATAGGCTCAAATGAATTTGACATTCCCTTCAACAGAGATGAACTTGCCGACTTTCTTTGTGTAAACAGAAGTGCCCTCTCAAGAGAAATTGCAAAAATGGTTGATGAAGAACTGATAGAAACCACAAGAAGTCATTTTATACTTAACGAACACACATTCTTATAGTATCATTTATAGTATGAATACACATACGATAGTAGAAAACATGAGAGAGTATTTTTTAAGTGGAGCCACACTTAATGTCGACTTCAGAATAGAAGCATTAAAGAAATTAAGAAAGGCAGTACAAGATCACACTAATTATTTAACTACAGCTTTGTATGAAGACCTTCATAAAAGTAGCCATGAAGCGATAATGACAGAGCTTGGCCTCGTTCTTGAAGAATTAAGATTTCACATAAAAAGATTAAAGAAGTGGACAAAGGCAAGTAAAGTTGCCCCTTCTTTAGGACAACTTCCTGCAAAGGTGAGAGTTCATAAAGAACCCTATGGGGTTACTTTAATAATGAGCCCTTGGAATTACCC
>SABI01000146.1 GCA_009929055.1 Spirochaetia bacterium
ATTTTTATCACAATTGATGATGAAAAAGAATTTACTGTTGATACACAGCAATTAAGTGTCTGTAATGGAAGAAGAATGGGCTCTATGTTTATTATGGGCCCTCGTGCAAGCATCGATGATGGCGTTTTAGATTTGGTGTATGCTAATAAACCTCTTAAAGGGGGGCAAATAACCCTTCTTGCTTTGCGTTTCTTTAAGGGAACGCAGTTGAAGAGTCCCCATTTTTCTCTTCTTAGAGGGAAGAAAGTGACATTAAGAACAGATAGTCCAACCCTTGTGTGTCACACAGATGGTGAAGAAGTTTCCAGAGGATGTGAGTCTATTAAGATTAAATTATTCCCTGGAGAGTTAAAATGTATACGAAATGTCTAGTCATTATTTGACTATTGCAACAAGACATAGTATTCTAGAGATTGTGCGCTTTTAGTGTATAGGTTAGTAAGTAGGAGTTTCCTTTGATTAAAGATATGGTACCCGCAGTACATTTTTATGACCAAGATTTTGTAGACATGTATGATCGCACATGGGTATGGGTTGATGAGTATTGGAAGACAGGAACAAAAGAAAATTCTCTTAATGGAGGATATTTAGGGTTTCCAGGTCAACAAACATTCAATCAAGCTCATGCAAGTATGGCTGCGTTATTTCTCGTCTACAGCAACCAGACCTACTCACCTTTCCCTTTGATAGATTTTTTCTATTCTAAACAAGAAGAATCTGGGGCAATCCGGAGCGATTATTCAATAGAAACAGGAGAGCCTGTTTTTACTGAACAAAACCCTGAAGGGTTCTCTCCTCCAATGTTTGCTTATATTGAGTTTGGCTTTTATCATAAAATAGGAAACAAGAAACGGCTAAAAGAAGTTGTCCCTATTTTAGAGAAGCAATTTCAGTGGTACAAAGATACATGTCTAAGAGAAAATGGTCTTTATTCAGTACCAGCAGAAGCTTGCTTAACTAAGAATGTAGATCGAAAGGAGATGTTTTATCCTGTAGATTTCAATGCTCAACTTGCGGTTAATGCCCTTTTCCTCTCTGCCATTGGTGATATCTTAAATGATAAAGAATTAAGCTTTCGTTATAAGAGACTCTATTTTTCTTTAAAAACTCGAATAAATTCAATGATGTGGGACTCTACTGATTCTTTCTACTATGATTTAGATGTTAAAGAAGAGAGAATTAAGAAAAAGATTATTGGAGCCTATTGGACTCTTTTAGCTGAAATTCCTAATGAAGAGAAAGCAGATGGGTTTATTGCTCAACTAAGTAATCCCGATGAGTTTGGGACAGATAATCCTTTTCCAACAATTCCTGTTAGTGATAAAGATTTTAGTTCTACGGGAGACGGGTATAATGGAGGAGTAGTTCCTTTTAACACCTACATGGTTGTTAAGGGGTTGGAGATTTATAAACAATTTGAGTTCGCTCGTGAAGTTGCAATTCGACACCTTTATTATATTCTTGATACTCTTCATCCAGAGGGGGAAGAAACAGGGGATGTCTGGGAGGCATACCTTCCTTTAAGCGATGGTCCTAGTACCTGTAAAGAGGGAGAGAATTTCCCAATAAAGAGATTAATTCCAATGATAGGCCTTATTACCATCACATTGATGATCGAAGATATTATTGGTCTTGTTATCTCTTTGCCAAGAAAAACAGTTGACTGGACGATGACAACTTTAGAAGTAATGGGTATCGAAGGGCTCTCCTTAAAACGAAATATGATTACGATTTTAAGTAATAAACAACCTCGTGGTTGGGAAATTCGTCTTGAGTCTGAAAAACTCTACTACTTTACTATTGAAATTATTGATGAGAAAAAGAAGAAAACTTTACCAATCCCATCAGGCAAGTGCTCTATGTTGATTGATAAACTGTAAAAGGAGAGAACGTGGCTTGGTTAGGTAAAATAGTTGGTGGAACGATGGGTTTTTTTCTTGGTGGTCCTCTTGGCCTCATTGCTGGTGTTGCCTTTGGCAATCTTTTCGATTCAGCAAATAAAGTTGAACGTTCTACAATAGACTCCTCTTCTTTTTCATCAGTTGACCAGACTCAAATGGTGTTCTTTGTTGGAGCATTTTCAATGCTTGCTAAGATGGCTACTTCCGATGGGTCTATGGTTTCTAGTGAAAGAGCCAAGGTTGAAGAATTTATTACACAAGATCTTCGCTTAGCCGGTCCAGAGAGACAAGCAGCAATAAAGGTCTTTAATGCTTCCCTTACAAGTAGTGGTACATTTGAACAATTTGCCCTTCAGTTTTACCAAAACTTTGCTCATGAAAGGACAATCCTTGAACTTCTTATGGATGTCCTTGTGAGAGTTGCAGCAGCCGATGGCGCTATTAGTTCTCAAGAAAAAGTCCTCTTAGATAATGCCGCTCACATTTTTAGAATACCAGAATCTTTACTTGCCTCAATAATTAATAGATACTCTTCTGTTTCTGCTTCACCGAGCAAGGCCTATTCTGTCCTTAATCTTACCCCTAGTGCAACAGATGAAGAAGTAAAAAAAGCCTATAGAAAACTAAGCATAGAATTTCATCCCGACACGATTGCATCAAAAGGACTTCCTGAAGAATTTACCCGTTTTGCCACAGAGAAGTTTAGAGCAATAAGTGATGCTTATGAAGCAATCAAGAAAGAAAGAGGGTTAAAATAGCCTCTTATTCTTAACGATAAAGACCATAAAAAATTAATAATAGTGATATAAAAGAATAACTCCACAGTTAATTATACGAATATAAACCATTTTAAATAGTTCTTCGGATGGTTTTGTTCTCTACATTTCTCCTACACTAGGAGGCTATCTCTCCATTTATTCAGATTCAGAAACATATGATATAGATGTTAATTTTAAAGAAAGTATGAGTAATGATATTCTCTTTTTTTGTTAACCTTGTGACACTACTATCTTCTGAAATAAGGAAAATATGTATATATTGACTAAAACATCTATTTTGTGTACATTTGTCATGACATAAGATATACTTTAATACTATTTTTAGTAGTCTACAAAGGAGAGATGCTTGAGAGTAACATATACTATTATTATTACAATTATGATATCTCTGTTCATGATTGTCCCTCTTTATTCAAATAGTCTTCTTTTTGAAACAAGTTCTGGAACTATTACTGATTTTGATTTAACTGACAATAATAATGACGGTAAAAATCCTACTGTCTCTCCTAGCAGTATTTCAGGATACGGGGGAAGTAGTGAATACTGGTCTTATGATGGGTTTGTTGGTCGACTTGCCTACCTAGGAGATCCAAATACAATTACTGTAGATAATATTGGTCCTACTGCTTTTGCAACTTCTAATCCACCAAGATTTTATTATACGAGAATGAACTGGTATAGTGGAGTATCTGATCCTGACGCATGGAGAGAGATTTTTTTTACAGCTCGTGTGAAGGCAAGAGATCATAACAATGGTACAGTTAATTTAAATAACAATAAAAACTATGTAATTGAAAACCCAGGAGATACCTTTAGTGTCCCAGGAGCTGGCGAGGAGCTTGTGACCTCTGGTCCTGCTTATAATGAGTCAGGAACTTATGGAACGTATAACGCCTCGACAGGATTTATTTATAAGTATCAATATAAGATACTCTGGATTGATTTTACTGCAATTAGGACAACTAATAATAGGAATTTATCAGGGAATCAAAACAAAGGGTATTATGAATCATATGTGCGGGTAAAGGGAGACGGCGTGTATCAAGTTCTCTCTTTAGAAGGGTTTTATGATCCATTTCCTAATGATGAGAATCCAGATGCTTACTCTTTTTCAATTGAGCGACTTGCCCCCGATATTATCCCTTTTACTGAACTTATCACCCGTACTTCGAGGCAAAACAGTTATTTAGCTGGTCATGTTCGCTTTCACTCAACCGAAACAACAGGGTCTGTAGGATTTTATGCTAACAGTAGTGGGACAAGCACTAATTTCTTCTTTTCTGCAACAGTTGCAGGAAACCAAATCTCTTTTCCTTATAGTGTTGCCTTTGATCCGGTCTTCTGTGGAAATAAGAATTCTTCAAGCACCGTCTCTTCTTCAAACAATAGCTTTACCACAAAAGTTGCAACAGTGAACTCAATAATTGATAATCAAAGTAGCACCGAAAATGTTCTCACTGGAGATATTCGCATCTTTGTAAACACAGGAATTACTATAAATACATATCCTGCAGCTGAATATAGTTCAATTATCTATGCAATTGTGACAACTAACTAATCGTTATAAGAGACCCTTGATCGTAATGCCCTAGAGAGGGTGATTTTATCAGCATATTCTAGGTCTCCTCCTATAGGGAGCCCTGAAGCAATTCTTGTAATCTTTAATTGTTTCTCTTTTAATAGATGTCTTAGATACATTGCTGTAGTATCTCCCTCTTCAGTTGGGTTTGTTGCAATGATAATTTCTTTAAAGTTTCCTTCTTCTATACGGGAGATGAGTTTTTTGAAATCTAAGTCTTGTGGGCCAATTCCGTTTAGTGGAGAAAGAGCCCCCCCTAATACATGAAACAAGCCATTATAGGCTCCTGAATTGCCAATAGTTAATACGTCTTGTGGTTGTTCAACTACACACATAAGAGAGGTATCTCTTAAGGAGTCTGAACATACTTCACATGGGTCTGATTCACTAAAACTGTTACAGATAGAACAAGGGGAGATCACTTCTTGAATAGTCTCTATAGCATGAGCGAGCTGGCGATTATATTCATTGTCACTTCCAATAAGGTAGTAGGCTAATCGAGAGGCACTCTTTTGTCCAATTCCTGGAAGTCTGGAGAGGTGTTTTATCAATAGCTCAAGCGTTTTCATAGCTACATTATCCTTTGAAAGAAGGAGGAATGTTCATATTCCCAGCCATACCAATAGCTTCTTGTTTAAGGACTTCTTGCACCTCAGCTACAGCTGCATTAAAAGCAGAAGCAATAAGCACTTCAAGTGTTTTAGAATCTTCTGGGTCAATTATATCTTTATCAATGTGGATATTCTGAACTTCCATTTTTCCATTTATGGTAATTTCTACCATTCCAGCACCACTTGTTCCTGTACAACGGATGACGTCGAGTTTGGATTGAAGAGATTGTTGCATTTGTTGCATATTTTGCATATTTTTTAAAAGTTCAAATGGATTCATATTGGTTCTTCCTTAATTAGTTAAAATTTCTCCACGAAACAAAGTAGCAATTCTTTTCACTACTTCATCTGTTGTGCTTGTAATAGTCTCTACTACTTTCTTCTCTACTTCACATACTATTTTTCCACTAAAGCCTGTGTGTTGTAAGAATATTTCCCCTAGTCTACTCATGTGTTCTTTTGTTTGACTCACTACATATTCACTAGAAAAGATAATAGTAAGGAGGGTGGGGGTAAAGTCGATTGAGACAACTTGGTGAAGAAGCATCCCAACAGAGTCCCGCTGCTCAGCTAACACTTGGCTCATCTCTCTGATAACTTGGAGAGTAATCTCCTTTGTTTCAATTCTTTTCTCTTCAACTTTTACTTTTACAGGTATTGGAATTTCTACAACTTTTTCTTCTTCTTTTGGAGCCTCTACTTTTGCTGTAACAACGGGAGGAGTCGCTTTCTTCACAGTAGTAGGGATGGTAGTGTTGTTTGTAAGGCTAAGTTTCATCTCTTGTATCTGTTTCACTAACTGAGAAGAAGAGAACATCCTTTTAAGGGTAATTAAGCGACTTATAGAGAGTTCAAGTTCAAAGCGTGGACTTAAAGAGTATCTTACATCTTTATAGAGTTGTAGAAAGAGGTGAAGAGCTGCTTCAAGCTGTTCTTCATTAAATGTAGAAATTACTTCTTCACTAATAGAAGACTTTTGCATCCCAAGAATAGATTCATTTTCAATGTTTCTCTTCATGAGTAATACTACTCGTAGATAGGAGGCAATATCTTTAATACATTGCTCGACAGAGACCCCTGAAGTGAGTATTTCATCAACCATCTCCATAGCCTGTCTAGAATCTTCTTTTATCACATGGGTGAGGAGGGTGTTAATTGAATCAACTCCTGCTATCCCCAATTTTTGTAAAATTCCATCTAAGGTGATATGTCCATCACTAAAGGAGAGGATTTGGTCAAATAATGTATAGGCATCTCTCATTGATCCTGTTGATTCTTTTGCAATCCAAAAGAGGGCTTCATCTTCTGCCTTTACCCCTATTTCAAGTACATTCTTTTTAAGGACTTCTTTTATTGTCTCAAGGGGGATTAATTGGAAATGGAATTGTTGACAACGACTTCTAATAGTTGCAGGAACTTTATGCGTTTCTGTTGTGGCAAAAATAAAGAGAACATAGGAAGGGGGCTCTTCTAT
>SABI01000147.1 GCA_009929055.1 Spirochaetia bacterium
CGCTAATGCTTGTCGAATAGTTTTGTTATATACAGGTCTGTCCCCTTTTGTATCGGCAGCACGACCTGGTCCTGTTAAGAACCCAACATAATCAACACTCAACATAGGATAGGTATAGAGGGTAAAATTAGGATTGTCTTTGAATGTGTTATATCCTTCTTCTTCCACTTCAAGCATGTCAATTTCACCACCCTGTAATTGGGTAGTTAGGGCAACAAGTTCACCAAATTTAATAATAACTGAGTCAACTTTTGGCTCTCCCTTAAAGTAAGAAGCATTCTTTTCTAAGGTAATTGAGTTACCAACTTTCCATTCTTTTAATTTGAATGGGCCAGTTCCAATAGGAGATGCATTAAAAGGAGCTTTCTCTAATTCTGCGATGTTTATGTTCTTGATGTGGTGTTCTGGGAGAATTTGGAAATAGAGTCCTGGTAGGAATGTTGCACTTGGGCTTTTAATCTTGACTGTTACCGTCATTTTATCTGCACTCAAGGTAATTCCACTAAAAGGGCCATTAGGATTAGCTTTGAACTCTTCAACGCCAACTATTTGGTTCACTCGGTCAACTCCACCAGCATAATCTGGATGAGCAAGCATTTTGAATGTTGCTACAACATCATCACCATCAAATGCTTCACCATCATGCCACTTTACATTCTTTGCAAGATTAAAAGTATAGGTTACTTGGTCTGCTGCAATACTGAATGATGAGGCAAGTCCTCCAACAATAATCCCGTTTTCATCAGGTTCAACAAAGTTGTCAAAAATCATATTAGTGACAAGTGAATCCTGGCGGGAAGGGAAATAGAGTGGATTTAACGTTCTTGGGGCACTATTGCTTCCAACAATGATAGGCCCTTTGCTTTGAGTAGCTTTTGGTGTACTTTCACTACTACCACCAGCAAATAGTGGAGCGCTCATTAAAAGTACAATCATGAGAAGCAAGAAAACATTGCGTTTTTTCATAATACATTTTCCTCCATTAGAAAATTTCTCTATAATATATGAGGCTTCACAACAGTGTGAACACCTAATAATCTATTTTAGATTTTTATTAACCCAGTCTTCCATTCGGTCGAGAGCTTCAGTTAATAATGCACGACTCGTTGCATAGCAGATTCTTACATTTCCTTCAGCCCCGGGTCCAAAAAATTTGGAAATTCCGGGAACTACTGCAACTTTGGCTTCACTCTTTAATCTCATTGCAAATTCTGTAGAATTCATCCCTGTTTGGCTAATATCTACAAAGAACATGTAGGTTGCTTGAGGGGTTCTACAGCGTAATCCTTTAATAGCATTAATCCTTTGTGCCCCATAATCACGGTTAGAAGTGAGGTGAGTAAGAAATGCTTCAAGCCATGGCCTCCCTTTTTCAAGAGCAGCCATTGCCCCTATTTGAGAAAGGCTCGCTATTCCTCCAGCTGTTGTTTTTACATGAGATTTTTCAACAAGGGTGTTAAATATTTCTTGTTCGTGGGCATAAAGGGCTCCTGCCCTTAGGCCAGCAACCCCAAAGCTCTTAGAGAAGCCAAACACACTAAGTGTTTTCTTATTTCTCTCTTTTCCTAGACTCAATATGCTGATAAAAGGTTTTTCCCCGTAGACAATATCTGACCAAATTTCATCGTTCATGATCCATAGGTCATATTTATTTGCGATAGTGAGGATATGGTCTAGATCTTCTTTTGAGTAGACAAGTCCTAATGGGTTATGGGGGTTACATAGACATATCATCTTTGTTTTTTTTGTGATGTAGGATTCAAGGGTAATTAGATCTATTGAATCATTTTCGACCTTTGCTGGAAAAAGGGTAATAGAAGCACCACTAGCGAGAGAAGATTCTCTAAAGAGGTAATCAACTGGGTCAAAGACAATTACTTCATCACCAGGAACAAGGACACTCTCTGCTATAACATACATTCCTCTCGCTGCGCTATCGATTGGAAGGACCATCTTTGGGTCAACCTCTTCATCTTTGTAGGTATTAATATAGCGGGCAATAGATTCTTTGAAAGACTCAAGGCCTGTGTGAGGGGTGTAGGAGAGATACCCATCTTTAAGATAATCGATGATAGCATCTGTTATAACAGAGGAGACTGGGAAATCTGGATCAGCTGCTGTAAGGGGAATTACCCCTTCTTCTACTTCAGCCCATCTTCCGTTGTATGCTTTTTGTTTGAGGGCATCAATATTTACACTTTCATCACTAAATAACCTAGGATCAATCATTCTGTCCAACCTTATAATTTACGTATTCAATATAGTGAATAAATATACAAGATACTCTCATTGGTGTCAATTAATTATTAAATTTATCACTTTTATATAATTTTTTCTCATTTTTTCATACAACAATAGTACTTTTACAGCGTACGAGTAAACATATAAATCTATGTTATAAAAAAGTTTAAATAAAGGGCAACAGCAGTCATTGTAGCTCATAACCATCCAAGCAATATGCTACTGGTGAGCATGGATGACAGAAATGTAACAAAGAGATTAAAAAACGCAGGAGAGCTATTAGGTATCAAAGTACTCGATCATCTCATATGTAGTGATGATTCTTATAGGTCTATGCTAGAGAATGATGCGTGGCAATAATAAGCCTACATTTCATAATACATATTACCTGAGTCACACACTAGTAGAGACTATTATCTGTGAGGAATTGGAACAGCCCGATATGTTTCACCCCCTCTATGGAGTCCCTAAAATGGGAATCCATGGTCACTACAAATTTTGGATAGGAATCTCGAATAGCTAGAAGTGGAGCAAATTCCCTTTCCAAAGTACTTATCTGTTCAATTCTGTAAGCAACTTGCACATATACTCGTGTTTGAGGATTCTTTGCAATGAAATCAACTTCCATTGTACCTAGTTTCCCAATGAATACTTCATATCCTCGCCGGATCAGTTCATGGTAGACAATATTTTCTAAAATCCCCGAAATATGTCGATCTCTATAGCCAAAGACAGCATGCTGTATGCCATGATCTGCTAAGTAGTATTTTTCTTGGGTTTTAAGAAGTTCTTTCCCCTGTATATCATAACGTTGTACTTTGCTAATGATGAAGGAGCTTACCAGTGCATCCAAATAGGTATATATCGTGTTAATATCGACAGATCTGTATTGACTCTTGAAATAATCAAATATTCTCTTTGCAGAGATTGTGCTTCCAACAGTATCCATGATGAACTGCATGATTCTATTCAATAAATCAACATTCCTAATATTATACCGCTGCACTACATCACGCAAAACAATCGAATCATAGATACCACTTATAATTGCGTAAGAGGCTCTCTCGTCGTAATCAGCAATATGTACAGCAGGGAATCCTCCTCTTCGTATATACAACCAGAGTAAATCATTTTGACTCTTTACATTTCCCTTATGCTCTCTAAAACTCAACATTTCTTGGAAAGAAAGCCCCTGCATCTTTATATGAATATATCTTCCTGTTAGCAACGTTGATATTTCAGAGGAAAGAAGCTTTGAATTTGAGCCAGTAATATATATATCTGAGGGGAAATCAAGGAGAAACGAATTAATAGCTTCTTCCCACTTATCAACAACTTGTACCTCATCAAAAAATAGGTATATTTTACCTTCAATTTTCTTAACAGCTTCACATATATAGGTATACAAGGAACGAGAATCGCGTAAATCATAATATGCCATGCTCTCAAAATTTATTGAGATAATCTGCTCCTTTTTGATGCCCTGTTCCTTAAGAAGTTGCTGGATAAGCAGCATCATTGTTGATTTCCCACATCGTCTCACCCCGGTTAACACCTTAATAAAAGGCTTATTTACAAATTGTATTATTTTCTCATAGTACATTGGCCTATCAATCATGCAACACACTCCATATTAAAGATTATAACCTTAACAACTTTTTCTGTATACAAGTTATTATGGATATAACCACAAAAACTATTATTTTTTTACAATTTTTACGGTTATATTCTATTATTATAATCCTCTATCAATGCAACGCTGCAATAGTACTCTTTGAATATTCTGTACGTAATTTGATTATGTCATTCGCTATCTGAGTTTTTCACACCTTTTGAGTAATAATCCCATATTTTACGATTATTGATTTTCACCAATGTGAAAAAAACTTTCTCACAACCTTAGATAATCTACGTGGTAAAGGATTGACACATTGAGCATAGTGAATAAAAAAAAGGGACAGAGAACTAAACCCCTACCCCTTACTACTAGTAATCTTTTATAACTACTGTTCTATATCATCTTCATCAATGACATCAATATAAAGCTCTCCATCTTTCTCTGTTATCCCTATGATGGTGAAACCAAAGCGATGGTCGTGATAAATTTTATGAATAGCAGCTTCATTAATCCTCTCTCCTGGAATAATGAGAGGATAGCCCGGTGGATAGATACATACCATACTAGAACTGAGGGCGTATTCGGCTTCTGATAATCTCATAACTTTCTTACTGGTATAAAACGCATCACGAGGAGTGAGTTCAAATATAGGAAGTTCTCTGATATCGACATACTCATCTTCTTCGAGAATCTCGCCAACTCCATCTGTTGCCATCTGTTCAATAGTATCGGAGAAGTAGATAAGGTTTTCTCTTGTTTGTTCGATATCATCAGCATCTGCAAGGGAAAGGGTTAATAGGAGGTGCTTTTCACCTGCAAGCTCTATTTCAATGCCGTGTTCTTTTGACAATTTATCTTTTATCTTAATAAGGTTTCTTTCATCGGGTCCTGCTGCTGCAAATATTACCTTACACTGATCAAAGCCAATAAATCCACCAGCATCTAAGACCCCTTCTGAGGGCTCTATTACAATAAAATGTTCACTATTTAACATAGGTCTAACTGTCTCTATCATTTCAAGGAGGAGGGAGTAGGTTTTTTTCCCGTGTTCGTATGTTTCTGTCAAAGCAGCATCAATACTCATTAAAAAGAGGGCACTCGGAGAGGTGCTTTGTAACATAGCAAGCATCAAGTCTACCCTTTCATCATCTCGTTTGTTTCGAGATGCGGAGTGAAGAAGTGCTGTTTGATAAAGGCCTCCCAACGTTTTATGCATAGATTGAACGACATAGTCAGCTCCACATTTAAGAGCTGGGGTTGGAAAATCTGGGTGAAAGGAGAAATGTGTTCCATGAGCTTCATCTACAAATAGAGAAGCATTATATTTGTGGCAAAGTTCACTAAGGGGGGGGATATCTAAACTGATTCCATAATAATTAGGACTTGTTACAAGGACGAGTTTAATATCGTGGGCTTTTAAGAGTTCTTCTACTTTTATTAAATCAATTGAGCCATAGGCATATTCAGGTAAGTTAGGGGTGGGTTCTAAATATATTGGTACTGCCCCACTAAACACGAGCCCCATCAGTACTGCTTTATGGCATTCTCGGTGAACGAGGACTTTTTGACCAGGGTCGACAAGGCCTCCAAGGATTGCATGGATACCAACAGAGGAGCCATTTACTAAAAACCACGACCTTTTAGCCCCCATTATTGAAGAGGCTCTTTCTTGAGCTAGTTTTAATTCTTTCTTAGGGTAGGCAAGAACATCACTTTTACTTACTTCTGTAATGTCATATCCAAACACTTTATCACCCCATATTTTTTTTAAAAAAGAGGGAGCTCCTTTTCCTTGTTTATGACCTGGCATACAATAGAAGGTTTTTCTTTCTTGAACATACTCAGTAAGCTCAGAGGCAAATGGATTTTTTCTGTTCTCTTCATCTTGCATAGAGAAACCTCCTGTTTGTTTCCAAAAAAAGGTTTGGAAAGCGTTACAATCAATTCATGTATTCTACCATAAGTAAAACACACGTATCTCCACAAAAAATGGGCTTCACCACTTTGCCCCATAAAACATTTTTTTACAAGTTTATTTCATCCCCGTTGAGACATTTTATTAATATTTAGAGGTAGAGAAAAGGCCCCATGACTGATAAGAGTATAAAAATTAAAGATGATAAAAGGAAAAATCTGATTATTCTTTTCTCATAGAGACTTTTTTCGAGACTCCTCGTCTTCTTAAAGAGAGGAGATAGAGAATCACACCAGTAAGGATGAGGGAAAAAGTGATAGCATCATGAGTCTCAAAAGATTCTTTATAGGTAAAAATACCAAGAAAGAATGCCATTATTGGGGTAATGAATTGCAAAAAGCCAACACTCTTAGCAGGAATGGTAATCGTCCCATTAATATAAAGAGAGAGGGGGATAAATGTAGCAAGCCCTCCCCCAATCAACAGAAGATCAGTAGTAACACTAATGTTAAGAAATGAAGAGGTCCCTTTTATTCCCATATAGATCATCATCCCAATTACAAT
>SABI01000148.1 GCA_009929055.1 Spirochaetia bacterium
TAAAACAATATTAAACTATAATACATGAAATTAGCAGGAGTATAACTCTAAACCTATGACACTATAAATATATGATATATTGATAGAAGTATGAATAAGTTGAATTGATTATGATGTTCAAGGAGAAAACGAGAACATTTGATTGAGAATTTTTTACATTTTTTCATACCATGTCTTCAATTTTATAATCCCTAGTCATTATCCATCATTGGACATTTGTTGCCCCTCATGCTATTTTGCTACATGTGATGAATATTGAAAAAGTACGAGATAAGAATTTTATCTATGCTGTAAATTATGAAACTATTATTGCTTCTCTTTCACTAACTAATAGCCAAGCTCTATCTCTTTTTTCTACTATTAGCTCATCAGTCTCTCTTTATGAACCCCTCATTCTTCATGTTGCTCTCTATAGTGAAGTGTTTGGTGTTTCTTCTACTCTCCTCATTGATACTTATTTAGTTGTTAAAAAAGAGTTTCTAGCCCTTAAATCAAATGAATATATTATTACTCCACTCGATGAGTGGTATCCTTATGAGCTTCTTAAAACTCCTCTACCTCCCCCCTTTCTCTACCTAAAGGGAGATGTTTCTTTACTTAAAGAACCTTTAGTTGCAATTACTGGTTCTGTTTCTCCAACAGATCAAGGCTCCCTTGTAACAAAGGAAGCCGTAAGAGAGCTTGTTAGGCACAACATAGCAGTAGTCAGTGGTTTGAATAAAGGAATAGAGGGGATAGCACATCTGGAGACTCTGAGAAACAAGGGGAAAGCAGTAGCACTTCTATCCTCTCCACTCCATGAAGTGAGTTACCCTCCACATGCCTCTCTTCAATCGTTTATTGGGGAAGAAGGACTCCTTGTTACCCCCTTTGCTCCAACAAGAAGAGGTAAAAGATGGTTTGTTTCGATTCAAAAGGAGCTCCTTGCCCATATAGCTCATAGTGTCATTATTAGTGAAGAGCGTGATGGTGGAGGAGGAGTAAAGTGTGCAATTCACTCCCTTAATGATCACAAAAGCACCTATATCTTTCAGCATACTCATCTTGACAGATCTCTATTGTGGCCTCGTAAGGTAGAGAGAAGCCCGTATCTAAAAGTGATCAAAAGGGAATCAATTGATTTTACCCACCTTATTCGACCAGTAAAGAAGAATAAGAAGAAGATTACAGAGACAGAGATACAATTATCTTTATTTGATGAATAGGTTCATTTCGTTTAATTAGAAGTAAGGGTGATTTTTATCTTAGACTCATAACTACCAGAATCAAACGTTATATTGGGAGTGAAACCAAGAATCGCTAATTCAATAAAATCATGGTGGTAGTTATTCATATCTCTTGTAGTAACAATACGTTCTAAGAAGCTTGAAGAAGAAGGTAATGTTGAGTTGACTATTCGTACCTTGTAAGGAATAGTTGCTCCTCCCCCTGTTTTGTGAAAAGCAAACTGAGTAGACCCTACTTCACCTGGAGTAATTTGAAGAGTATAAGAGGAATTATTGCCTCTATCATCAGAGAAGAATGCTACTGACCCTACAGTTAGCTCACCTCCGGTTTGTTGTAAGTTGATAACATTGACTGTAGTAACATAGGGGATAGCCTCTAGAGCAGTTGCTATCCACGCGCCAGCCCCCCAATACTTGAGGTTAAAGTTAAGGGTTTCGTCGAGTAATATGTAGTTTTCATCAAAAAGATGAGCTGTAGGGTATAATCGAAACCTGTAATAGGTAGTATAAATACCATTAAATCCTTGGTCATTTGGAAAGATTTCACCATTTGATCGAGTATTGAATTTGAAATTCCCTCCCCAATATTGCCAATTATTGATATAAATAGGGATATAATCAACAGCTGCTGGTGAATCTATTTCTAAGTTATTAACCTTGGAATGGGTGATGAATGAGCGAAAATACTTGTTGATATCTCCTATCTTAGTGATACGGTATTCATTCAATTGAGGCTCACTCTCAACAACCATAGTAAGATATCGGTCGAATATTTTCCCATTGGGAGGAGAGATTGCTTCACTATATTGAACTCCAAAATGGGCCATATGTTTATCAGAAATACCATTCCAACCAAGTTGTTGTGAACTATCATTGAGCCAGTTATTGTTAGGCTGCCAGGCAATATTATACCATCCTGGTTCTGCGTAGGAGAGTCCAGTCGCTAATACTAGAAATATGAATATAATTAATAGCACCTGCTTCATAGCCAAAATATACAAAAAGTAAAGGTAATAGTGAAGCTTTATTCTTAACATTGTGTTTGATATTGACAATCATTTCTTCCTTGCATAACATGTTCCTCTATGAAAGCAGACGAACTTAGAAAAAAGTATATAGAATTCTTTGTATCAAAAAATCATGCACAGATATCAGGTGCATCATTAATCCCTGAAAATGACCCAACTGTTCTTTTCACTACAGCTGGAATGCACCCCCTTGTTCCTTACCTTCTTGGTCAAGAACACCCATCGGGAAAGCGCTTAGTCGATTACCAAAAATGTATCCGTACTGGAGATATCGATGCTGTTGGAGACCCTCACCATCTCACCTTTTTTGAGATGTTAGGAAACTGGTCTTTAGGTGATTACTTTAAAAAAGAGGCTATTGAGTATAGTTATGAGTTTCTTACAACAGTTCTTAATATAGACCCCAAAAAACTCTCTGTAACTGTATTTATGGGGGATGATGAAGTCCCTCGAGATGAAACTTCTGCCTCGGTGTGGAAGAGCTTAGGAATACCTGAAGAGAGAATATATTATCTACCTCGAGAAGATAACTGGTGGGGGCCAGCTGGAGAAACTGGTCCTTGTGGACCTGACTCTGAGATGTTTATTGATACAGGGCGCCCTTCTTGTTCCGCAGAGTGTCGCCCAGGATGTTCATGTGGCAAATATTTTGAAATTTGGAACGATGTATTCATGGGATATACTAAACATAGTGATGGCACCTATTCACAAATGGAAAGGCAGTGTGTAGATACTGGTATGGGGATAGAGAGAACTATTGCTGTTCTACAAGGGAAAGACTCTGTCTACCAAACAGAAATATTTACTCCACTGCTTGCCCTTATTGGAAAATTGAGTAACAAAACATATGGTGATGATGAGGATGTTGATAAAAGCATGCGAATTATTGCAGACCATGCAAGGACTAGTGTTTTTATCTTAGGAGACCAAAGGGGAGTGAGTCCTAGTAATGTAGGGCAGGGCTATATCTTACGTCGCCTTATTAGGCGTGCTGTTCGTCATGCTAAGAAATTAAATATTGAAGGGAAGTTCTTATCCTCCTTAGCCCTTCTTGTAATCGATATGTACAAAGATACCTATAATGAACTCGAACAAAAAAGAGACTTTATCTGTGAAGAGCTAGAACAAGAGGAGGAGAAATTCTCCACAACTCTTCAAAAAGGGGAACATGAATTTGATAAACTTCTTGTTAATCTCCTTAAAGGAAATTCTCGAGTTCTTTCAGGTCGAATAGTTTTTAAACTCTACGATACCTTTGGATTTCCTATTGAGCTTACCCAAGAACTTGCAAAAGAACATGGCTTTAGTGTAGACCTCAAGGGATTTGAAGAGGCTTTTATAAAGCATCAAGAGTTATCACGTTCAACAGCAGGGCAGTTTAAGGGAGGCTTAGCAGATCATAGTGACCTCACTACAGCCCTACACACAGCAACTCACCTTTTACACCAAGCTCTTCGAACAGTTCTAGGGGACCATGTTGGACAAAAAGGATCTAATATTACCCCAGAGAGATTGAGGTTTGACTTTACCCACCATCAACCAATGAGTGAAGAAGAAATTAGGAAAGTAGAGGGTATTGTTAACGATGTAATAGAGAGAGACCTCCCAGTAAGCTTTAAGACGATGAGCATTGAAGAGGCAAAAGAAGAGGGTGCTATTGCATTCTTTGAGAGTAAGTATGGTGAGTTAGTAAAAGTCTACTCAGTAGGAGACTTCTCTAAGGAAGTGTGTGGTGGCCCACACGTTGAACATACTGGAAGTATGGGGAAATTCACCATTGTTAAAGAACAATCCTCTTCAGCGGGAGTAAGAAGGATTAAAGCAACTCTTAGCTAAAGTTAGAAATTTCTTGACAACACCCCTTTAAAGGATTACATAATAAAGGAATCTATACTCTAAAAGGGGTTTTTTTATGAAAAAGTATCTCATTGTATTATTGCTCATTGTCGTATTTGCTACTAGTTCTGTAAGTGCTAGTGAAATGAGGAAGGGTTTTGGAGTTGGTGCTGCAATTGGAGCCCCTTTTACTTTTCTTGTTTCAGGTGAATATAATTTTGGGGTAGCGAGCGTTGGGGCTTCACTAGGATTTGTCCAACTTTATCCTGGCCTTGGGTTTTTCAATGTAGGTGTTGAAGGTGCTTATAATTTTCCTTTTACCTTAAGTGATGAGAATAATAATTTTATCCTTTATCCTAGTGCTGGAGGAAGATTAGACATTCAATTTGGGGCATTCCCAGTTGTTAGCATTGGTGGTGTCATTGGTCTAAACTATCTTCTTGAAACAGTCCCTGTTAAACTATTTGCTAAAGCAATACCTACCTTCCAAATTTCATCCTTATCGCCATTTTATTTAGCTATGAAAGGAGAAGTAGGAGCCTATTGGTGCTTCTAATCCTCTTCATATTGGGTAGCTAATTGTCCACATGCTCCGTTGATAGATTGTCCCTTGCTCATTCTTTTTGTGTAAGGGACACCTAAAGAATTAAGAAGTCGGGTAAATTTCAATATCTCTTTGGTATTCGGTCTTCTAAATGAGAGTTCTGCTGCACTATTGTAGGGTATAAGGTTTACGATAACATCAAGATTTCTTACAAACTGAGCTAACTTTTTCGCATGATACTCACTCATATTTTCATCACTAAGCATGACATACTCTAAAGTGAATCTCTTTTTCATAATATTCTGATAATGTAAAAGCGCTTTCTTTAATTCATCTAGTCCATATCTTCTATTAATAGGCATCAGTAAGTCTCTCTGGTTTTCATCCGCTGTTGTGAGGCTCACAGCAAGGCGAATGGGGATATTAAGTTCTGCAAGGGCAAGAATTCCAGGAATAAGGCCACATGTACTCATTGTCATTCTTCGCAATGAAATATTTAGTCCATCTGGGTGGTGTAGATGTTCAATCGCCTTGAAGACGTTTTCTCTGTTGTGAAGGGGCTCTCCCATTCCCATAAATACAATATGAGAAGTCTCTGGGGCAATCTGGATAATGTGGATAAACTGCTCAACTATTTCATATTCTGTTAAGTTCCTCATTAATCCCATAGTCCCTGTTCTACAAAAAGCACATCCCATAGCACATCCAACTTGGGATGAAAGACATGCCGTTTTTCTTCCGTTTTCATCTGATAAAATAACAGCTTCAACAATTAATCCATCAAATAGTTCAATAGCTAATTTAGTTGCATCAGTTCCATCTTCTTGTGTTTCAATTACTTTTGATGATAAAGGTGAGCCCATTGATGTAATGAGGGTATCACGAACATGTAAAGGGAGGTTTGTCATTTCATTAAAATCGACAACTCCACTATTCAACCATTTATATAGCTGTTTCCCTTGAAAACTTTTTTCAAGTCCTACAGCACCTAATAGTTCATTTGCACTTTTTGCATAGAGACTTTTAGGCATTTTCTTATTTTCAATCATTTCTATCCTCTCTTCACTAAGAAGACTACGATAACATAAAAATGATGGCAAGGACTACACCTGTAATTCCTTCTCCACCAAGAAATCCACTAGCAAGAAGATTCACTTTCTCTTTTAAGTCACCTCTTTTCTTTAAAGGAACAAACCTTGAAGCAAGAATGAATAATAAAGATCCTACTCCCATAATTGATGAGATACTAAAAGGAAGGTAGACACCAAGACCTAAGGTAGCAGAAGGGAGGCGGAGTAGATAGAGAGCAATTCCGATAATCAATCCTATTGTGAAGGCTGGGATGTGAGAAAGTCCTCCTACCATCGCACTTACTGCCCTCGCTTGTGGAGCAGGAAGAGCTTCTGTTCCAAAGCCTCCAAAGGATTCTTTCAATACCAGAAGGGCAATTACAGAAACAACAGCCCCAATAACCCCTCCAATTCCTTCAGCAACAATTTGAGTAGTTGGGTTTGTTTTTAATAAATATCCTGATTTCGCATCATTCATTAAGTCTCCACTTAGCCCACAGGCAATTGCAGTAACAGCGGCTATGCTAAATGCTTGGACAATACTTACGTTTGTCACCAATTGAATTGCTAAAAGGACAAGGATACCAAATATTTCCATGGGGTTTATCCCTGTTTGACCTGTCAGCATTGCTG
>SABI01000672.1 GCA_009929055.1 Spirochaetia bacterium
ACACTACTGTGATTGTTAATGGGAGGAGTCCTAATGAACGAGTTGTCAAAAGAACTGGAAGCAAAAGCTCAAAGTCTACTCAAGGAAACTCTTGACCCGCATTTGAATGAAGCGGCATTTCATATGCTCGAAGCTGTAAAGTGTATTAACAGTTATGAGTGTACTATTAGAAAGGAGAGTGTTACGAGTGAAAGCTACAGGTATTGTTCGCAGAGCGGAATTTAACTACCACTCTAAGAGTATTCAAATCAGCTTCCCGCTTGATATGCTCCATAGTGTGGGTATTACAGATACTTGCCCTACAGTAGAGTTATTCATGGCTGATTGCTGTGAAGCTATTGGAGTTAGTAAGTATTATGGAGAAAGTGATAATGAAGCTGAAAAATGTATTCTTCTCAAGTCTTATCAAATTCCAGATGAAATACGGAAAGAGATTGTTGCAGAAACGAAAGAAAGACTTGAGGGGCAATTAAAAGCTCAGTATGAGGAGAAACTTCACTCTGTCCGTACTTACCATGAAAAAGAGAAAGCTGAAATCATGGAACAAGTGAAGAAGCTTGAAGAGTCCTATAAGAAAAGAGGAGATAAAATCAAGTCTTTGAAAGAGGTTATTAAACTTCTTTGCAGTGAGGACTAAGTGACAGAATAGTCATAGTGTGTTATAATTATCTTGTAATGCACTATGACTATTCTTTACCTGTGAGGTGGACTTAAATGAACTTTAATGAGCAATATTACCGAGGAATCCCACTTAAACTTATTGACCGTAATTATCAAGGCTATAATGCCAAGCGTTATGTAATCAATCGAACCAATCAAAATGTGTGGATTCCAAACATCTATCTTTTAGATGATGGGACTATAAGAGATAACATAGACCTTGACTTCATTTTCCGCAAAGCTTCAAAGCAGGGTAAGTTGAAACTTGCGGGAGTGAAAGACCCTTATGAAAGAGTAGTGAAGAGGAGGTTATTTAATTGAAAAGACAAGCGTTTCTGTTAAACAAATAACTATATCAGAAGAAGATCCTAAAAAAATGTTTTTTTAGGAGGATATATTTTATGAACAAAACAATGTCAAAAAACTTCTGGCAAGCTAGTGACCACATTCATAATATAGTTGGGGAGACTGGAGCTAAATTGTTACATCAATTGAACTACTGGACAAATCACACAAAAAATTATGGAATAGAAA
>SABI01000673.1 GCA_009929055.1 Spirochaetia bacterium
CATAAGTGGAGCATTAGCGGGACTCGCTGGAAGTGGATACATGTTAAGTGAACAATACAAATATACACTCTCTTTTTCAGGAACTCCAGGAATTGGATGGGATGGAATGCTCATAGCACTACTAGGAAGTCACTCCCCAGTTGGAATCTTCTTTGCAGCAATTTTCTATAGCGTATTAAAAACAGGAAGTGACAACATTAACCTCTATACAAATGTCCCCAATGAAATCATCGGACTTATCCAGTCCCTCATTATCCTCTTCTTGGCAGTAAAAGTGCTAGGTGATAAAGGGGTATTTGATTCATTACTTAAAAGAAAACACGTAAAGGAGGTGAAGTAGATGTTACTCATATCAAACATACTCTACGATACCGTCTACCATAGCATCCCCATCATACTCTGTGTTATTGGCGGCTCGTTTGCCTACAAAGCAGGAGTTCTTAACATAGCACTCGAGGGAATGATGCTAATGGGCTCCTTTATGTCAGTCTATATAATTTATGCAACAGGAAATGTTGCATTAGGAATCACAATTGCCATTCTCTCATCTCTTTTTTTAGGACTCATCTTTGCCATCATGGGAGTGAGTTTTAAAGGAAATGTGATCATTGTAGGTCTTGCCATCAACATGTTCGCTTCTGCCTTCGCAGGATTCATCCTAAAAATGGAAAAAACTGCTAACTTTGTTCTCTCATCTATAGATGTTGGAAAGATGAAGATAGATATCCCCATAATTAGTGACATTCCTATCCTTGGCCCGCTCTTTAGTGGACACCCTCCTATCTACTACATCACACTCCTTCTCATCGCTGTCATGTGGATTCTCATGTATAAAACTAAATTTGGAATATATACGAGAGTGATAGGAGAGAATGAAGATGCTGCAAAGAGTTTAGGGATTAAAACTAATCTTTATAAATACGTTGGAATACTTATTGGAAGCGCTACCTGTTCACTCGCTGGAATTAATCTCGCCTTTGAAAGATTAGCACTCTATACCAACGACATGACAGCTGGAAGAGGATTTATTGCAATTGCTGCAATCTACTGTGGACGAGGTAATCCCCTTACATCATCCTTCTATGCCATCATCTTTGGACTCGCTCGCGCCCTTGCTGTGAACTTTGGCCTCTTTGCAGGTCCAATCGCAGGATTGTTTGATGTAATTCCTTATATCACGATGGTAGTGGTG
>SABI01000674.1 GCA_009929055.1 Spirochaetia bacterium
GCTAATAACCTGTCTATCGGATCTGATTTCTTAATCTGTTTTGATAACTTATCTGCTGGAGTTTCTTCTTTTAATATAGTAGATGCTTGTTGTTCTATTCCTGCATCTTTTAATTCTTGAGATTTTTCATTTAATGCTTTTGTAATAGCATCTTGTAGTCCTTTCTGGTCAATCTTGGCAACTTCGTTTAATGCTAAAACTTCAGAGTCAGATCTTGTTTCTCCCTCTTTCATAAACTTATCAAAGTTCTTTTCAAATATTGCTTGATTTTTCTTTGATAGATTTTCTTTTGTTGAGTTAGTTATTGCTCTTTGAGATATGTTAACTATACCTCCTGAACCTTGGAATACTCCACCTGCTACTGCTCCTAAAACAAAAGACTCTTTAGATTCTGGAGATGCCAAATCAAACTTTTCTCCTAAAGCATTTGCAACTATTCTATTTTGTAAAACTTCTTCAAGTCCTTCTGAAGCTACTGCTCCAGTTGTTCCTACAATATTTACTATTTTATTTACTGTTGAGTTAGGTATCTTGAGTCCCCTTAGGTGTTTAAGGAAAAACAACATTTGAATAGCATCTAAAACACTCATCTGTTTAAGATTTTCAATGAATACTTCGTTAGCTGCTTCTTGTGCTTTTTCTTCGCTTAATCCTTTTGCTATTGCTTCATCGTATGTTGATCCTGCTTCCATCATTCCCTCTAATGGTCTGCTTAATACTGCACCACCAATGGCTCCTGTAATAGTAGTAACTAAAGCACCTAGTCCAAAACTAGCACCTGCAGCTGTTCCTACCGATCCTCCAATTATTGCTGCTGGTATCAAAGACATAGAGAAAGGTAATAATCGTGGTGCTTTGTTCTGCCAGAATGAAGGTTTTGCCATATCTCCCCAATCAAACTCTCCTAGCTTTTCCAATGCTTCGTAATCAGTATATTTAGATTGTGTTGCTTTTCCAACTTCTTGTATGTTCTCTCCTATTCTATCTATCAACCCTCCTTCTGCACCTTGCCATTTCATTGTAGAACCAATTATATCAGCTACATCTCCAACTCCTGCCATGAAAGATGAATACCATTGCTTGGCATCTCCTTCTTCCATTCCAGCAACTCTTTTAAGTTCGTATAGTTCGCTTGTTTTCATCTTTCTCAATTCTTCTGGAGTAAGATTTTCTATCTGTGTTTTTAATGG
>SABI01000149.1 GCA_009929055.1 Spirochaetia bacterium
ATGGAACAGTACTCGTCTCTTTAGGCACCTATATCACCTCAATGATGGTTGGGGAAGAAAATAGGGCAGATACGAGTTCTTATTGGAGTAATCCTGGTGCTACAAAAGGAGAATTCCTCTATGAAAGTAGTGGAATTAGAAGGGGAATGTCGACAGTTACCTGGATAAAAGACCTCCTTGGAAGTGATATTGTAAAAGAGGCAAAATTAAAAGGATTAAGTACTGAAGCATATCTAAATATCCTCGCTAAGGATGTCCCTGTAGGATGTGACGGCCTTTATACAATCCTTCACTGGTTAGCTCGTCCCACTCACCTTCATGAGAGGGGGATGATGGTTGGCTTTAATGGTAATCATAAGGGTCCAGATATGTTTAGATCCATACTCGAAGGAATTGCCATGACTATGAAAAATAACGCACAGGCAATGTGTGATGAGCGTAAAGTTGAATTAACGAACATCGTAGTCAGTGGAGGGGGCTCTAATGGAGAACTCTTTATGCAAATTTTTGCCGATGTCTTTGGAGTTCCCGCTCATAGGAATGTGGTTAATGGCTCGGCAAGTATGGGTGCTACAATTTGTACAGCTTTGGCATTAGGAATCTATAGCAATAGGCAAGAAGCTATTGAGCATATGGTACACCTAAGAGATACCTTTAATCCCATTGCACATAATGTAGATATTTATAAACAAATGAATGAAAAGGTCTATTCACACTTAGTAGCTCACACAGATGAATTATTAAGAGCCTCACACGAAATTTTCAATCATTAGTCTCTTCGTTACATGGGAATAACAACAATACTCACTTTAGATGGTGAAGTATTGTTGTTGTTTATCAACAACTGAAGTTACGCCCCTTTATGAGGAATATTATAATGAATATGAAACAAAAGGGCACCAATGGGTCGAAAAAGCTTCGTCCATGGGTGTTCTATCCTTCGTTTATCCTTCTTTTATTAACAATTATTTTAAGTTTTGTTAACTATGATGCATTTATTCGAATAACAACAGCTGCAAAAGATTTTATGGTAAGTGATATGGGCTGGGTATTTAGTATTACAGGAATTTTGTGTGTCATCATGGTTATTGCAGCATATTTTTCGCCTTTAGGAAAGATTCGTCTCGGTGGACCGAATGCAAAGCCATTACTTAAAAAAACTTCTTGGTTTGCAATCACACTATGTACCACTATTGCTGCAGGTATTCTTTTTTGGGGAACAGCTGAACCTATTTGGCACCTCGCCTATCCACCAGAATCCCTTGGGATCGAACCAATGTCAGCTGATGCTGCCCTCTATGCGATGGAAACAATGTACCTCCATTGGACCTTTGTTCCATACGCTATTTATGCTGTCCCTGTTATTGTCTTTGCCTTCGCTTATTACAATATGAATAGAAGTTTTAGTGTAGGCTCTCAAATTGCCCCTCTAGTAACACAAGAGAGACAAAAGAAAATGAATGGTATCATTGATGCTGTTGTCCTTTTTACTGTTGCAGCAGGTATTTCTGCCTCTTTTGGAACAGCCGTACTAAACATGGGTGGAGGAATTAATGCCCTTTTTGGAATAGATAACTCTAAAACCCTGTGGGTGATGATTACATTAGTTGGGACAGCTGCTTTTATCATCTCTAGTGGAACAGGATTGATGAAAGGAATTAAAGTTCTCTCTGATGTAAATGTCTATATCTATTATGTAATTATTGCTCTTCTTCTGATTCTTGGTCCCGCAATGTATTTTTTTGGATTAGGAACAGAAGCTTTTGGAAGTTTTATCGATAATATCTTTACAAAATCACTTTTTACTGGGGTTGCTGCTAACGACTCTTGGGCTTCTGGATGGACAATGTTCTATTGGTCTAACTGGATGGCATGGGCTCCTGTTTCTGCAGTATTCCTTGCGAGAATTGCTTACGGGTATACTATTAAAGAAGTAGTTACGATGAACTTTGTTATTCCGAGTATTTTTAGTGTTATCTGGATGACAATTCTCTCTGGAACAACTATTAATTTCCAGATGACAGGAAGGGTAGATGTGTTAGCAATTATGAATGAACAGGGCTCTGGTGCTGCAGCTTATGCTGTATTAGGGGAGTTGCCCCTTTCTGGAATCATTATTGCCCTCTATCTTGTAGCTGTTCTCATTTCCTTTATCACCGCAACAGACTCAACTACCAATGCAATGGCGAGTATTTGTACGACAGGGATTAAAGAGGGGAGTCAAGAAGCTCCACTATTAATCAAGATCATTTGGGGTGCTATTATTGGGGCAGTATCATTGGTGTTTATTACCACCCTTGGTATTGATGGAATAAAAATGATGTCCTATCTTGGTGGATTTCCAGCCCTCTTCTTGGGCCTGTTAAGTATCGTCTCTCTAATAGTCCTTATGAAGAACCCTAGAAAATATGATAGATTTTCTAAAAATGAATAAAAGTAGATAGATTATGTTATGAGGCAATTGATGTTCTTATTAGTGTTTGATTTTGATGAGTAGGAACATCATTGCCATATTTTTTACCTGAATCTCATAAAAAAACCAGATATAGAGATATACCTGGTTTTATTAAAAATTAGAGAAAGTGTTATTCAACGTTTTTCTCGTCTTGAATTTCCTTTCTTCGTTCTTTAGCGAGTTTGCCTAACTCTCCAAGAGCTTTTCTTGCTCGAGCAGCCGATGCTTTAACGCCTTTTTCTGTAAATTTCTGATTCTCAGCTACATATGCTTCGAATTGAGCCACTATTTGCTCATGTACACTCATGTAATAGCCTCCTCGTATAATTATTAATTAATACTAACATAATTATACCATAAGACAAGGAATTTGGATTGAAATATTTGAAAAAAAAGGGTAAAAACCATCAATTTATCTGCTTTCTGATGATATATCCGGCTTTTAAGGGCACTTGCGTCTCTAAAATTACTCTCTGATGATGATTTGCTTTTTCCATGACATCTAAATCTTCATTCAATAGGGTAAATGAAGCATCTTTTATAAAGAGAATGTCGGGGCCAATGAATTCAATCTCTTCCCCTTTCTCAATTTTATTCTTTAGATCGAGTTGATACCGGTTATTTCCCAGCTCTTTTTCTACAGTACCTATCAACAAGTATTCTCTTACATAGGTAAGATCTGTAGGTGTTTCAATATCATCTTTAGAGAAGAAAAACCCTGTTGAATATTCTCTGTGACTTACACTTTCGAGCTCTTCTTTATAAGCAAGAGCTTCTGATTCATCTAATCCATGTTCTATTACATCAATAGCTTTTCTATAAGCCCGAGTTACTGTCGCTACGTAGTAGAGACTTTTCATCCTTCCTTCGATTTTGAGTGAGTCTACTCCCGCTTCTTTTAATTCTCTTAAGTGGTCAATCATGTTCAAGTCTTTTGAGCTAAGGATAGTAGAATACCCATCCTCTTCAATAACAGGAAAGTATTCCCCTTTACGAGTCTCTTCTTCAATGAAGTACTCTTTAGGGGCCTCTTTCTCATAGATGTTATACTTCCACCTACAGGTGTGGGCACAGTCTCCTTCATTCGCACTCCTATTACTTAAGTGGGCACTTAAAAAGCATCTGCCTGAGTAGGCCATACACATAGCACCATGAACAAAGGTTTCTATCTCAATCTCAGGTACAGCATCTTTTATTCGTTTGATATCATCAAGACTTACTTCTCGCCCTAAGATAATGCGACTAAAACCAAGCTCTTTATAAGCTCTCACAGCACCACTGTTAAGGGTATTTGCTTGAGTCGAAAGGTGAAGGTGAACAGAGTCCCCAAGCGTTTGACGAATGAGCATTGCTGGACCTAAGTCACTCACGATATAGGCATCAAAAGGATAATCTTTAAGAGTTTCTACACGAGAGGCGAAATTCCTATAATCTTCTTCATGAAAAAATCTATTTACTGCTCCGTAGAGTTTCTTGTCTCCTTTAACTCGAGTGAGTTCTTTGATAGAAGAGAACTCTACATTACTTGCTCTATCCCTAAGAGAAAAATCTTTTACACCTATGTAGGCAGCATCTGCCCCATAGGTGTAAGCATATTCTAATTTCTGTAATGACCCAGCAGGGCTCAGTAATTCCATCTTTTATCCTTGTACAGCTTTTGGAGCTTTCTCAAATATAAAAGGGAGAGCTTCATCAAAGTTACTCACAGGGTGGAAGGTAATTCCTTCTGTTATTTCATGGTCAAGTTCATCAAGGTCTCTTTGGTTATGCTTGGGAATAATGATAGTGGTAATCTTGTTCCTTCTTGCAGCAAGAACCTTCTCTTTTAATCCCCCAATTGGCATTACTTTTCCTATTAAGTCGAGTTCTCCAGTCATTGCTAAGTGATCTTTTATGACAGTATTTGTTATAAGGGAGAAGAATGTTGTTGCCATCGTAATCCCTGCACTTGGTCCATCTTTTGGCGTTGCCCCTTCTGGAACGTGTAAGTGAATAGCATTCTTGTCAAACCATGTAGAGTCTATTCCATATTTCACACTGATACTCTTTAAGTGGGTGAGGGCTATATTAGCCGACTCTTGCATCACATCCCCTAGCTTACCAGTAAGTTTGAGTTCCCCTTTACCAGGATAACTCACCGCTTCTATAATAAGGGTATCCCCCCCCATGCTGGTCCAAGCAAGACCTACTGCCATTCCAGCTCTATCAGCTTTCTTTATTTCATCTTCATAGAAATAAGGTTTTCCTAAGTATTGGGTCATCCTTTTTTGAGTGATTTTTACTGGAGGGGTTACATGCCCTTCAATGAGTTCTCTTGCAACCTTTCGGTGAATTTTATCTAAAGATTTTTCATAGTTACGAACTCCTGCTTCTCGAGCATAGGAGTCGGCTATTTCATTCAAAATAGTACTTGTATAAGAGACATCCCCTTTTAATAGGCCATGCTTTTTTAAACTCTTAGGAACAAGGTACTTTTTCCCTATTGCTAACTTTTCTTTCGAGGTATACCCACTTAATGTGATAATCTCCATTCTGTCGAGTAATGGGCGAGGAATTGTTTCTAATGTGTTAGCCGTAACAATAAAGAGAATTTGGGAGACATCAAATGGGAGGTCGAGATAGTGGTCTCTGAAAGCAAAGTTTTGTTCACTATCTAAGACTTCAAGGAGGGCAGAAGCAGGGTCTCCTTGGTAGGATGAACCCATTTTATCTATTTCATCAATCAAGAAGACAGGGTTCTTTTTCTTTACTGTCTTAAGACCTTGGATAATCTTACCAGGCATTGCTCCAATATACGTTCTTCGGTGTCCTTTAATCTCTGCTTCATCTCTCATACCACCAACACTGAACCGGTAATACTCTTTTTTTAGGGCACTCGCAATACTTCGCCCTACACTTGTTTTACCAACTCCAGGGGGGCCTACTAAACAAATAATGGATCCTTTTGTATCCTTTCTTTTCTTTCTTACTGCTAAATATTCTAAAATTCTGTCTTTTACATCTTTTAGTCCATAGTGATCTCTTTCAAGAATTTTAGAAGCCGACTCTAAGGTGAAATCTTCTGCCTCTCCATCGAGCCAAGGAAGGGCTGCAATAGTTTCTAGGTAGTTCCGAGTAATAGAATACTCAGGACTATTAGGGTCAAGAGATTGGAATTTGTCTAATTCACTTTGTACTGCTTCAGCTACTTCCCCTTCTAATTTAAGGGCACTAATTTGTTTGCTTATTTTCTCAAACACAGCAGTTCTTGGGTCACTAGTGAGTCCTAATTCATGCTGGATATGTTTAAGTTCTTCTCGTAAAAAATATTCTCTTTGATTCTTTTCAAGTTTAGAGTTTACCCTTGCTTGAATCTGCTCTTGCATCTGTAATACTTGTTGTTCTTTCTTAATATGGACTAACACCCTCTCCATTCTTCTTCTTACATTGAGAGTTTCAAGAATTCTTTGTTGTCCACGACGATCAATGTTGATAATGGAAGCAATAAAGTCAGCCATTTTCCCACTTTGATCGATGTTAACCATGTTAAGACGCATCTCTTCAGTAAAGAGAGGGTTTCCTCTACTTAACTTCTTTGTTTCATTAATGAGTTGACGGGTCCATGCTTTAAGCTCTGTTGGGTTATCTTCAATATCTTCAAGATACTCAACATCAGCTACAATGAATTTTCCCCCTGAGTGAAAGTCTTTCACTTGAAAGCGTTTCATTGTCGAAATAAAGATATTCATTCCGCCATCAGGAAGTTTAATTC
The DNA here is from genome assembly GCA_009929055.1 of Spirochaetia bacterium. Taxonomy (GTDB): domain Bacteria; phylum Spirochaetota; class Spirochaetia; order Sphaerochaetales; family Sphaerochaetaceae; genus SABI01. The sequence continues at coordinate 6,207 of SABI01000149.1, forward strand.
GTTTAATTATTTTCGCGACTGTTCCAACCCGATACATGTTATCAGCTTCATAGTCTATTTTATT
>SABI01000675.1 GCA_009929055.1 Spirochaetia bacterium
GAATATAGGTTCTCCTTTTTTATCAGTTGGATAAACCTCAGGAGCTTCGGTTTCTTGAACTTGCTGAGTTTCTTCTACTTGTTGAGTTTCTACGGGTTGTTGAGGTTCTTGTACTTCTGTTTCAGCAACATCTTCTTCTACAGGCTCAAATTGAGTTAAATCAATACCTGTAGATTCAAATAATGTAGCCAATTCATCCGCAGTAGTCTGTTCGCTTGGTTGGCCGTTAACAGAAGCCGAGATGACGCCATCCTCATTAGATATAATATCCAATTGGGTGCCATCGTTTAAAGTATATTTGTCACCTGCTTTCAAAGAGATAACGCCAAAATTCTCACTATTAGTGTTCTCGATAAGAGTAGGAACCGCTTCACCTCCCTCAGTAACGGAATTAATAGTAAAGCCATCTGCGCCTGTCTCTTTGATAGCAGAGAATTGACCCTGAGCGTCTTTGCGATAAACAATAGACCCTACAGGATAGAATGTTTCATTGTAAGCAGTAGTATGAGCTGATTCAATTGCAGCGTTTTTAGCCTCTTCTGCATCAACTTCGCCAACTACACTTTCTAATTGTTCAATTCCTATTTGTGAAGGAATGCCTTCTGCGTTAACTACCGTAATAACCTGATCGGAGTTTTCTTTATCAAGAATAACTTTCCCTTCTTCATTTTCAGTCATTACAATATTACCACCTTTCACCATGTAAGGTTGCCCACCAACCATTACGTTCTGTATCTTATTATTAGTAGGATTAACCTGGGTGTCTATTTCAGCACTTGCTTGTTGTGCGGCATCTTCTGCTTTTAAGTACCCATTAAAGGCTCTATCTAATTCAGAGAGCGTCTTTCTTTCGTAATCTGTTAATTCATTTTCATGCAGAGTAGCTTTATATGCCAAATTGAAATACATAGGAGCAGTTAAATCATTATCAGCAAGATAAGATTCTAACCACTTTTTAGAGCGGTCGTTTAATAAGAAATCGTAATACTTAGAGTTAGGATTTTCTTGCTTGCCATCATTAGCAATATCTTTGGCCATCTTACGTTGAGCATAAGATACCAAGTTGTTATTTAGTTGACGACCCTCTTCCGTTAAATTACCATCTTCATCAAATGCGTTATTCTGAATTAATACATCAGATATTTTATTGCCAAGTTCACTAACAGAACTATTGTCTAA
>SABI01000676.1 GCA_009929055.1 Spirochaetia bacterium
ATCAACAAGATAGTGACTTCACCCCTTTTCTAAATATCATTAACGAATGGTATGCAAAAGATACTTCAAAGAAGATTAGAGCCGTTATCAAAGCAAAGAGTGATTCAGGTAAACCCACTGCACCAATTCCTGTTTATGGGTATGTCAAAGACCCTAATGACAAATACCACTGGCTCATCGACGAAGAAGCTGCTGAAATTGTCAAAGAGATATTTCATCTTGCAATTAAAGGAAATGGCCCATCAAAGATTGCATCTATCCTAACTGAAAGAAAGGTATTAAACGCTACTTCCTACAAGAAATCAAAGGGAATACCAAGCACCCACGAAAAGGATATAATTGATCCATACTGGTGGGATTGGTCAGTAGTTTCTGACATTCTATCTAGACAAGAATATCTAGGTCATACGGTAAATTTCAAAACTGGAAGAAAGTCGTACAAAAACAAAAAGTCCTTCGCAAATCCTCCTTCAAAATGGATAATTATTAAAAATACCCATGAAGCAATAATCGACCAAGAAACATTCGATATCGTTCAAAGATTGAAGGAAGGTCGTAAAAGAACAAATACTTCTATGGGTGATATGCCTGTACTCTCTGGTATGCTATATTGTGCTGATTGCGGTAAGAAACTTTATGTTTGTAGAACTAAATCACTAAAACCAGAAGCCTACTACTATTGTTGCTCTACTTATCGCAAGAGACAAGGTCAGTGCTCTTCTCATCAAATTAGGATAAGTATCATAGATAGAATTGTTTTTGCAGACCTCAAAAGACACATTGATTTTGCAAGGGAACATGAAGATAAATTTCTAAAGTTAGTATCAAGCGAATCAATGAGTCAAATCAATAAGTTAATTAACTCCTTTAATAAGGAATTAAGTGCATCAAGAGCAAGAATAGAAAAACTAGATTCAATTATTCAAAGTCTATATGAAGATAAACTTGATGGCACTATATCTAATGAAAGATTTAAAAATATGAATGAAAGCTATGAACAAGAACAAACAACTCTTCGTGAAAGGGTTCTAGAGCTTGAAGATAAGATAAAAATTTATAATGAACATCGTGCATCAACTTCTAATTTTATGGAACTAGTACATAAATTTACTAGAATTGATGAATTGACTCATGAAGTTGTAAGAGAATTTATAGAAAAAGTTATTATCCATAAA
>SABI01000677.1 GCA_009929055.1 Spirochaetia bacterium
TTGAAAGTATATCTTCTGTGATGTCAATACCCTCTTTGAGTAGTTGTTTTTCAGCTTTCTTTCTTAGATATTTAGCGGTTGCTCTTTGAGCTAATTTAACAGACCCTTTGCCTACCGCAGTAGTAATTGTGTTAAGTCCACCAGTCATTGCCATATCACGCATGAAAGGGAGTGCTTCGCCAGCAATCTTTCCGCCTTTATACCAATTAGACGTATCACTACTTCTCATTGCTTCAGCTTGAGTGCGAGTGAGCATAGCATCCATTAAAGCCGATTCAGTAGCAGTTAATGGTTCTCCTTTCTCTACTTTCTCAAAAACGTGCATAGATTGTTGAACCTCATTAAGAGATAATATACCAAATAACCAAGCATCAGGGTCAGTAATCGTTTCTGCACCACCTATCCCGAATGATTTAGCCCAATTCTCCCCTTTCTTTGGAGCTTTCGATGCTTGTTTTGCATCTTTTAAAATAGTCTGAGCAGCAAGTAATTCGCCTTGAGCCTTACCGTATTCTGTTTGAGGAGTAGCTATGGCCGCACCTGAATAAGCAGGTATAAATTGATCAGTAGGAACATTATTAGCGTTTCTTCTAATATTAGCACCTACAGAATCAGTCATTTGATTAATTCTCTTCTCTTGTTCGTCAAGAATAGTATTAAACGCATCTTTCTCTTTGCGACGGTCTGATTTCTCCTTGTCGAATGTATATACGAATTTACCACTCTGATTAGTTACGGAGTAGTCAGGGTCATTCTTTGGGTCAGGAGTCATACCTTCAAAGCTGACAGGCTGTTCTCTTTCTAACTCGCCAGCGATAGGTTTAGTGATTGAACCCTCTTCCTGAGCAGCCCAATCTACCTTAGGAGTAGTAGATATATTTGAGGCTAATGGTGACATAACATTCACTTCAGGAGCACCAACAGTAACAGAAGGAGCCGATACAGTCTGAATGCCTTCCACTTTTGGAACCTGAATACCAACATAACTATTGAAATCATCAACAGTTCCTTTGTATCCGACTTTAGTGTTTAAAATCTTAACTAACTTCTCCTTATTTTCAGGAGTTTCAAGATACTTCATTAAATCGGCAGAAGAACCCTGATACCCTACTTTATTTTGGAGTATTTTTTGGATTTTATTTATGTTGTCATTCATAATTATTCAATTGTTAGT
>SABI01000678.1 GCA_009929055.1 Spirochaetia bacterium
TTCAAGAAATGATTGCAATAGATGCGTTTCAGTACCAGTACCACAAACAATGAACTTCCTATCCGATTTATTAAAATTATCTTTGAGACAATCAATGAGGAATGGAATTCCTTGTGGTTTCCCTAGATTGCCTCCATAGAGAAAGGTAAGAGGTTGCTGACTATCATGTTCTTTTCTGTTGATTGCCTCTTTTTCGATCGGTGTAATTGAATTAGGACATACCTCAACTTTCTCTTTTGGAATATATGAATTCTTTTCAAGAAGGTAAGCCACATTTCTTGGAGACATCCCCCCAATGAAATCAGATACTTTATACAACTCTCTTTCTTGATGCTTGAACCAACTAACTAACAGTTTCCAAGGACCCCAAGAGGGTAATAATCCAATATCAAGGGCATTTTGAGGAAAGATATCCTTGAGCATTAGGTAACTTTTAGCATCATGTTTTTTCTTTATCTTCTTAACTATAGAACTAAAGGTTATTGGAGGCGTGGCATACAGAACAAGATCAAAGGTTTCAGTAGAGCAGTATGTGTTAATTGATTTGATATAGTGATGTTGTAAAAGTATGGTAGAAATACCTTTCTCTATCTTATTCCTGCATTTTGTAATATTGCCAATTCTAATTGGGAGTAATGTAATAGCCCCATGTTTAGAGATCTTGGTATTTTCGTTTTCTCTTTTTTCTATAGGATACGCTACCGTTACGAAATGACCATTCTGGGCAATATATCGTATTAGATCTTTATAAATACCACGAGCATTAATATCTGCCATCTTTGATAGAGAAAGAAACAATATATTCATGTATAGGTCAAAAATCCTTTAATAACTATTTGTGTCTTGAGATTTGGCAATATATGCGTAAACAAGCGATTGGTTTCGATGTATATGATATTCACCAAGTAGAGGTAGTATCACTACCCTCTCAGCGAATACGGATCAATCCCATGCCTTTCAGATCTCTGGATCCTTCCATCCCTTCTCTGAATGATGAACCCAGTTGATTCAACTTTGCTCAGTATGCTGCCTTGCTCTAGAGCAGTTGCTTTTGTATTGGCATGGATGATAGCTGTATGAGAACCATTTCTCTTACCATCCAAACCCCCAGGAATAGTAGGGACTACATGATGTTCTCTTAGGGCTATGGAACATCTGATATCATTGATACAG
>SABI01000679.1 GCA_009929055.1 Spirochaetia bacterium
GTATATATTTCCCTCAAGTATTCCTACTATTCCTCCCGCCGTTGAATTGGCAAAAGAGGATGAATCAACAATCCCGAGGTTTTGTATGGTTCCATTAGATACAGTTCCGAAAAAGCCAGATGAATATTCGAAGAGGGAGGATGGAGTATTAAGATTAGAAAGGACATGTCCCATTCCATCAAATAATCCAGAGAAATATATGCTGAAGTTAAAGTTGTTTCCTATTGGAACCCAAATAGCTCCACTCATATCGAGATCATTTAAAAGGTATATACTTTTGCCACTAAAGGACGTTTCTTGACTATTAACGAGATATGCTAGACCCCCAAGCTCAGCAGGAGTGGAGATATAGAAGGAATTACTTCCTATGTTATTGTAATACCAATCTAGATCAACAATATCTTCATCCGTCCATAGATTAGGAGTAACTTCCGCATAAGCTATTGGATTAAGCCTAATCATACCAAAGGAATCTTCATACCAGAGGGAACTATCCCAGGGGTAGAAACTCACTTCGGCTCCTTCATTTAAGGCAATAAGAAGAGAAGTAGCAGGATTGGAATCCATGTTTGGATCTACATCGTTGGAAAGAGTTAATTCGTTGTTTTGATAAAAGAAAGAAGATGCTGATAAAATACTCCCAGGCAACAAAGTGGAATAACCAATGAGAGGGAAAGTATTCCTAGCATAATAGAAAGAGCTAGCAACCGGAACTATTGAGGTGTTTTCCGTTAGAAATCTCCCAAAAATTGACCCTGCATTTGCAATAAATTCATATTCAATAGAACCTGCAAAATAGCAATTAGAGAAGAGAGATTCATCATTAGTATATGTTTCTCCGACAATACCTCCAGCAGATCCGAATATACCTAGACGAAGATCTGCAAGTGAATAGCAATTAGTTATTTTTGAGTAATTTGCATAAGCTACTATTCCGCCTACAAGGGCTTCATACGCCATTGCTTCCACCTCTACTCCCTCAACCCAGCAATTAATAATAGATGCATTTTCAAGGTAATTTACGAGAGCTGCGGCACAGTTCTCCCCATAAACATAACCTCCGCTTAATCCAAGGTTTTGCACACTCCCGCCCTCTACTACGTAGCAGAAGAGACCGGTGTAGTCAACATAATCATACCAGTGATTATTTTCAGAAATAAAGAGGTTGAATAT
>SABI01000680.1 GCA_009929055.1 Spirochaetia bacterium
GGAGTGATGCGGATGGATAAAACAGAGATTGTGAAGTTGGCCACAGAGACAACTATTGCAGTTTGGAAAAAGGAAAATGAAAGTAAGTTAGAACGAATAGAGAAAAAACAACGTGAGAATACTAAAAAGCTACTTAGAGACTACAAACGTTTGAAAGCACATGCTGAAAATGCAATTACAGATACAAGCAGGAGCAAGCCTAGTGACTTAAAGCTTGTGTTAGCAGAAGTATTTGATAAGCGTGGATATGTAAAAGTAGAGGCTATTATGACTAGCAAGGAACGTACAGAAGTAATGTTGAATCATGTAGACCGTATGCTTGAAGTATATGAAAAGGAATGCAAGGAAGAAGCAAGTATTAAATATGAATTGCTAAAAGATTTTTACATTGATAGGAAGAAGGAATCTGAAATATTAAACACAAGACCAGTAGGCAAAACGTCATTGTATGAAAAACTCCGCGAAGGAATAGATGATATGACATTACTCCTGTGGGGCCTTTCAGGCTTATACTAACTGGGTTTATAGCATTTATTAAATTGCGGAGTAATTGCGGAGTTACAGCGGAGTTTTTATAAGATATAATGATAGTGCGTAATGAAAGGTATCAGTGAAAGCTGGTGCCTTTTTTGTTTGCAATTTTCCTATGAGGTAAAGGCAATGACATCTATTGAATGTTTACACAGAGCCTGTCTTAATAATCGAAAAGGAGCATGCATAGCGCATAAAATCTCAATCAATAAGAATGGTCGGTGCAATGATTATATACAAGCTAAGAATAGTATGAGACATGATTATGATCTACTACAAAAGGACCATGGAAAATGGCATAGTAAGAAAGGCTGTAAAAAATAGGTGAATAATATTGGCCAGAGATTTTGCTAAAAAATTCTATAACTCTAAAGAGTGGTATAAAACTAGAAGCATGTATGCGAAGAGCAAGTTATATCTTTGTGAGAAGTGTGGTAGGCCTGTGGTGATAGGACGTAAGGCAGATGAAGGAAGAGCACAAGGACATGTGCATCATAAGATATGGTTGAATGAAAATAATATTAATGATGCACACATCACATTGGGACTAGACAATTTGCAGTTACTATGTGAGGACTGTCACAATAAAGTTCATAACAGTGGTGAGCGAAGACGTGAGGTCATGCTTGATAGCTTGGGGCG
>SABI01000150.1 GCA_009929055.1 Spirochaetia bacterium
TCATCAGAGTCCCTAAAGACATCTCTCGCAAGGCGAAGTTTAAAGTCACTATAGTTCTCAAACCCAGTTCTTTTACAAAATCTAATCACAGCAGCTTGAGAAGAGTTACTCTGTTTTGCTAACTCACGTACATTAAAATGGAGAGCTTTTTTAGGCTCCCTGCAGATATACTCCCCAATTTTTCTTTCAGATTCACTTAAAAGATGTAAATGGGCATTTACGGTAACGAGAGCCCCTTCAACAGTTCCTGTATTATGAGTCATTTCTCTTATTATTCTCCTCTTTATAGAGTCGGAGTATTTGGGAAATAGGGCTTTTATGGGTCTGTTCTAATAGTAAGGCATCTTCTTTATCGATACCTAAGAGAACCATCAAAATTGCAATTTTAGGTTTTCTGTCAGCTTTTTCAAAGGCCTCTTCTGCCTCTTTTAAGGTACACCCTGTTGCTTGCCTGATGAGTCTTTTAGATCGTTCTACTAATTTTTTATTTACTGGAGTGAGGTCTACCATGAGGTTATGATACACTTTTCCAATTCGTATCATACTCGTAGTTGTTATCATGTTTAACACAAGCTTTTGAGCAGTTCCACTTTTCATCCGTGTTGAACCTGTTACCACCTCAGGTCCTACATCTAAGAAAATACAGTGGTTTGCATAGAGGAAAGTTCTTGACCCTTTATTGCAACTAATAGCTCCAACTACTGCCCCTAATTGCTTTGCGTAATGCATCGCTCCAAGGACATATGGAGCTCCACCACTAGCTGTTATTCCAATTAATACATCGTCTGATGAAAAATTTCTCTCATTTAAGGCAATAATCCCTGCTTGTTCATCATCTTCAGCATTTTCTATTGATCTCGTGAGAGCTTTTTCTCCCCCTGCAATAATACCTACTACCATATGTGGAGAAACACCAAAAGTGGGAGGACACTCTGAAGCATCAAGAACTCCAAGCCTTCCACTTGTTCCAGCTCCAATATAAAAGAGCCTTCCCCCTTTTTTAAAAGAGATCACCACATCATCAACAAGGGCTGTAATAGTGTCGAGCTGTTTTTCAACTGCATAGGGGACACTCTTATCTTCATTGTTTATTACTTCAAGAATTTGATGTGTGCTCATCTCATCAATATGAAAAGAGTGTTCATTGCGTTGTTCAGTAGTAAATACATCTAACATCTCTTGAGTAATTGTTGTGTCAATCATAGCTCTATTGCTCCAAGCTTTTTTCTCAAATGCAGAAATAAAGCATTAAGATAGGATAAACTATCGTATCATCACAGTTTAAGAATGTAAAGAAATAATATTTTAATATTATTGTTGTTATTTGAAATATTGTGCCATATACTCATACCTACCATGAATGAAAAAAAAGCTACCCCCCATATCCTTCACTCTTATGCTGCAAAGAAAGAACATTTAATCATTGGGCTGATGAGTGGAACGAGCCTTGATGGAGTTGATGCCGTCCTCGTACACATAACCCAATCTGGTGGAGAACAGTTCACCCTCAAGCACCATTACTATCTTCCATATTCAAAAGGGATGAGAGAAAAAATTAGTAGAGTATGCCGAGTCCCATCTTCTCATGTAAATGAGATTTTAGATGTTCATTTCGGACTTTCTCATTGGTATGCAAAAGCAGTAAACAATTTACTTATAGAGAGTGGCTATAAAGCTACATCGATTGATGCAATAAGTATGCATGGCCAAACCGTTTGGCACTCTCCTGTTGCTACCCCTTTTCCAGGACCCGATGGAGAGTTTGGTGTAACAGGAACTCTTCAACTTGGAAATGCTTCAGTCCTTGCTAAACTTACCGATATCCCTGTCATCTCAGACTTTAGATCTGCTGATATGGCCGTAGGGGGAGAAGGGGCTCCTTTAGCCCCTTATAGTGATTTCATGATGTTCGGTTCAACGCAAGAGGGACGCATTATCCAAAACATCGGTGGTATAGGTAATGCCACCGTTCTCCCTAAGGGAGATCAGCAATCTTCTATTTTTGCTTTCGACACAGGACCTGGAAACATGATTATTGATGAAATCGTCTCACTACATACCAACATGGAACAACTCTATGATGATGAAGGGAAGATTGGCAAAAGTGGTAAAGTGGAAGAGGGGGTAATAGAGCACTTCATGAAAGATCCGTACTACAAAAAAAGCCCCCCTAAGAGTACAGGAAGGGAAGTGTATGGAAAAGATTTTACCCAAACTTTTATTGAGAAGTGTGGAGAGTACAACCTTTCATTTAGCGATTGTGTAGCAACAGCTACCGCCTTTACAGCCCAAACTATTGCTCATTCATATAAAGAATATATTTTACCTCGCTATAGCATCTCTAAAGTACTAGTGTGTGGAGGAGGAGCTCTAAATAGTACATTGTTAGAGATGATTCAACAGAGGTTGCCCAAAGAGATAGAAGTCACCACGATTAGTGCATATGGAATTCCTGATCAAGGACGTGAAGCGATGGCATTTGCCATTATGGGACATAGATCATTATTAGGAGAACCTGGAAATCTCGTGTTAGTTACTGGAGCGCGTGTACCTGTAGTATTAGGTACAATTACATTATAGAAGGCCTTTTATTCATTTCGAAAGGAGGAAAGAAGTGAAAACACATGTATCTAAGATGGTAGTAGCTATTATCTTAACAGTACTCATTATTCCAATGTTGGGTGCAGCAGGAACACAAGAAGTAGCAAAAGATGTTGAAAAAGTAATCACAATTGGTGTGGACCAAGAAGCCATAGGGCTTGATCCCCATATCGTTACTGCTTTTTCATCTCACAGACGACTCGATTTACTTTACAATAAACTTGTTCGTTTAGATGAAAACTTAGTAGTAGTTCCAGACTTGGCTGAGTCTTGGGATATTCCTAATAACCTTACCTACATCTTCCACCTTCGAAAAGGGGTGAAATTCCATAATGGAAGAGAAATGGTAGCTAGTGATGTTAAATACTCCCTAGAGAGAGTGATGGATCCAAAAACAGCATCTCCTGGAAGATCATACCTCGCATTAGTTGAGAGTGTTGATGTAGTTGATGAGTATACTGTTAAACTCACCCTTTCAGCCCCTCTTGCTTCTCTTCTAGATTCTCTCACTAGTAATAACATCTCAATAGTTCCTAAAGAAGCAGTTGAAGCAAATGGTAACTTACAAAAAGTTGCTGTAGGAACTGGTCCATTTATGTTAAAAGAATGGGTTGCAGATAACTCAATGACTTTAGAGAAGAATAGTAATTACTTCATTAAAGGAGCTCCTGCTGTTGATAAAGTTATCTTCAGAGTAATTCCAGAAGCTGCATCTTTATTAGCCGGTGTGAAATCAGGTGAATTAGATATTGCAACTATTAATGATGGAGCAACAATTAGACAAGCTAAGAAAACAAGTGATGTTGTTGTGATGAGTAAACCTGGTATTAACGTTAGAACATTTGGTTTTAATACCACTCGTGCCCCATTTACTGATGTAAGAGTTCGTCAGGCCCTTGCCCTAACACTCGACAGAAATGAAATTGTTGCAATGGCAGAGTTTGGTATGGGAACCCCTTCAGGTCCTATTCCAGTAGCAGCAACTGATTGGGCTCTTCCTTTAGATAAGCTTCCAATGAGTACTCCTAATTATGATAAAGCTAAGGCTCTCCTTAAAGAAGCTGGCTATCCTAATGGATTTAGTTTCAATATCGTCTGCTCAGCTACATATGAAGGTGGACTTGATGTTGCCCAAGTTATTCAAAGTCAATTAAAGAATATTGGGGTAACTGCTAACTTAGAAGTAGTAGAATGGGGAGTCTATATTGACCGTTGGGTTAAGAGAGACTTTGATTCTATGGTAGAAATTCGTGGTGGCTCTGGAGAACCAGACAGATTCTTATATAGAACTATCCATTCAACCGGTGGAGTAAATAACTTCCTATTTAAAAATGGTGAAGTTGACAGATTGCTAGACCTTGGTCGTAGTCAAACTGTACCTAGTGAAAGGAAAGCTACCTATAATGACTTGCAAAAAGTATTAACCGAGCAAGCTCCATTAATATTCCTCTATTCCCCAAGTGAATCGCATGTACTTAACAAAAGAGTTACAGGATTCAAACAAGTTGGAAATGGATCTCTTTATTACGTCACTACTGCAGAATTGCAATAGGGTCATCTTTGATGCCTCTCTTTTGAGAGGCATCATTGTTTACTGATTGAAGTAAAAAAAATTTGTCTATATTGAGGTGAAGTGTGCTGAGGTTTGTTGTTAAACGTTTATTAACTCTTATTCCTGTCCTTTTAGGAGTCTCTTTAATTGTCTTTTTCCTTGTACGACTTATTCCAGGCTCTGCCCTTGAGATGTATATGGGAACACAAGTTGAAGCAACTCCTGAAATGATGGAGGAACTACAAAGAATATTTGGTGAAGATAAACCGGTACCAATTTTATACATTGAGTGGATGAGTGACCTTTTACGAGGGGACTTTGGCCATTCTCTAAGAACAGGGCGTCCTGTCCTTCCAGATATCCTCTCTCGCCTCCCACTTTCACTCGAACTCACCCTCTTTTCCCTTATCTTAGCCCTTCTTATAGGAATTCCTTTAGGGGTAGCCTCTTCATTAAAACAAAACACTTTAGGTGATTTCTTTACCCGAATTTTAGGATTGATTGGACTCTCTTTACCTCAGTTTTGGTTAGCTGCACTGATGGTAATTGCCTTTAGTGGCTTTAGTGGATGGATTCCTATGGGGAACTATGTAAATTTTATTGACAGCCCTTTACGAAACATAAAGATGTTATTTTTCCCCTCTTTAGCTATAGGGATAGGATTCGCCGCTGTTGTTATGCGCTACACAAGGACAAGTATGCTTGAAGTGTTGCAAATGGATTATATAAGAACAGCAAAAGCTAAAGGGCTTACTCAAAAGAGAGTAATTTATTCTCATGCCTTAAAGAATGCGATTTTACCCGTTATTACAGTTACCGGATTTAATGCAGGATATTTGTTAAGTGGTGCAATTGTTATTGAAGAGGTGTTTGCATTACCAGGAATGGGAAGGCTATCTCTCTATGCAATATACCAGAGAGATTACCCAATCATCCAAGCAATTGTGATGATTGTTGCAACAATCTTTGTCCTAGTGAATCTCCTTACAGATATTGTGTATGCTCTAGCGGACCCCCGAATACGATTAGATGATAAGTCGAGGTAGATGATAAACATGAATAGATTACTTAAAAATGGAATAGCAACAACAGGGCTTATTATCATAGCTTTTTATATCTTAGTCATTATAGTCTCATTCTTTTGGCTCCCCTTTGATCCAATGGAGATGAATTCATCTTTGATGCTAGATCCTCCTTCCTTCAAGAGTGGACACCTCCTAGGCACTGATGAGTTTGGTCGAGATATCTTATCGAGAATAATGAAAGGTAGTGCTGCGAGTCTCACTATAAGCCTAAGTGCTACCGCCCTTGGTGCCTCTTTTGGGATTATGATGGGCCTCTGGGCAGGGTTCTTAGGGGGAAGGTGGGATAATGTAATTATGAGATTTGCCGATATCCTCTTCTCCTTTCCTTCACTGTTACTTGCTATCTTTATTATGGCAATACTTGGAGAGCATAATTCAAATATTATCATAGCAATAGGAATCGTCTATATTCCTCAGTTTGCCCGAATAAGTAGAGGGGCAATTATTGCCCTTAAATCAAATGAGTTTATTAAAGCTGCTAGATCAAATGGAGCAGATAGTTCCTATATTCTTTTTAAACACCTCCTTCCAAATAGCATGGCTCCCATAATTGTCCAAGTCTCTTTATCTCTTTCGGTAGCTATCTTGTTAGAATCAGCTCTAAGTTTTTTAGGTCTTGGAATACAACCACCAGAGCCAAGTTGGGGGAATATGCTCAGTAGTGCCAGAAAAGTAATGATGCTTGCCCCATGGACAGCAATTTACCCGGGACTAGCTATTGTTACCCTCGTTTTAGGGTTTAACTTATTAGGGGATGGGCTGAGAGATATCCTCGACCCAAGACTAAGGAACGTGAGGTAGGGGATATGAATGTAGAGAATAGACCAATACTTGAAGTACAAGGATTAAAAACTGAGTTTAAAACAGATCGAGGAATCGTACATGCAGTAAATGATGTCTCTTTTACTCTAAAGAAAGGAGAGACCCTTGGCATTGTTGGAGAGAGTGGATGTGGTAAATCTGTCACAAACTTCTCTATCC
>SABI01000681.1 GCA_009929055.1 Spirochaetia bacterium
TTCACCCTCCTCTACATCCTTTCCTGTTCCGGTCCATCCACAATGATTGCATGAAAATTTTTCACCTTTGTAAGAATAGTAATCTGTATTCATATTATTAAGAATTTACACAAATCTAAAATATGCTGTTGTCAACTTATGACAACACACAAAATTTTGTTTAAATATAACAAAAAGGAGTGGCTCTAACCACTCTTTATCAATTATTTAACACTTTATACTATTTTGTTATTTTAATAAATTCGCTGAAAGTAACAACAGTATTAGGATTCGACACTTTTACATCCTGTCTAATCTCCTTAACTCCCCACCTGAAGAATAGAAATCTTTTTGGAACAACCCTAACCACTTGAAGCAAAGTATCCCTGCTTTGATACTTCAACTTCACGCTATCGTTGTGAATAACTCCCTGAATGGAAGTCCAGGCATCAGACCAGTGAAAAGACTGTGCCTTGACCACCTTTCCAGTGTCTATGAAGATAGTATCCCTGATGGGTACAAACACTTCAACCCTGCTCTCCAAAGCTGTTGTGCTTAAACTCTGGACATCACGAAGCCTTATTTTCATACTCTTCAACTGACTAACAAGTTCAGAACGATGCCTTCTCAATTCACCAATGGTCATCTCCAACTGCTCTACACTACTGACTAACTCACCAGTCTTGGTTCTGTAATGAGAGAGAGAATCAGATAGTAAAGCCACCTGATTTCTCTCAAGACGAAGGTTCTCCTTAACAACCTCCCTGAAGTACATAATAACTGCACAGAGGCATAGAATCAACAACACAATAACTGCATACCTTCTCATACACTATGCCTCCTATAAGCCTTCTCAAGAGAGATATTATAAGGCTCTCTGCCTAACTTCTCAGCCAATTTCTGATACCCTGCTCCGTTGTAAATTGAAGCAACAATATGCCAATCCCTTCTATCAAGTGCAGTCCTTAACCTCCTATCAGTATCAATGAACTTACAAATCTGCCATACCTGCCTTTCTATCCCTTTCATTGCATCATCCCACATCTCCTGAACAGAGGTATATCCTAATCTCCTCCAGTGCAGACCAAGAATCTGACCTAAACCAATGGAAGTGCTCTCCATAGCTGCTCTCTTATCTATAAGACAAGCATCCTTAAAAGCCTCCCATTCCCTTGACTGGCCTTCTACAC
>SABI01000682.1 GCA_009929055.1 Spirochaetia bacterium
CCCCATCATCTATATAGATTTTAGGGTTTACAAGGCATGTTTCGCTTCTAGGACGTCCTGCAACATATGTTTGTTGCTTTTCCTTAAGATAACCATAGTCAGCGAGCATTGACAAAACTGGTGCAATCCTATCTTTCTTACCAATCTTACTGGTAATACGAGCTATAATTCGTGCATTGACTTCAGTTAACTCTGGCTTGTGTTCCTTAATAACTTTAATAAGAGTCTTTGCATCTTTAGTTTTCTGATCTACACCTAACAGATTAAAAGCACACTCTGCATGTTCTAGAAAGTACTCACCAACCTTTATTGCATTGGCCATGTCATCCTTTTGAACTATCCATACAGCACTATCATCCGTTGATGGCTTACATCCTAAGAACTCGTCATATTTGATACCTCTAGCACGAGTAATGATCGCAGAGAGCCTTAGAATGTTACCGAGTAGCTTTCCAGCCCACGAACCAATTTCTTTTAAATCCGTAGCAAGCCTTACTTCAAACTTGTTGTGATATTCTTCAAGTAAACTAGTGGCTTCATCGGATAAATGAATATAGGTGGTAGCTTGTCCACTTTCATTTAAGATCTCATTAACAAGTGATATAAATGCTTGTTTAGATTCATATTTGATTGGCTCAGTATTAAACTTACGACTACCAACTAGTGACTTAGGAATCGAGTAAAGAAATCTAGCTGTAAGACCTCTACCTTCAAAAGTAGAATTGGTAATGAAGTTCTCTAGCACTTTAGGTTGAACTGTTAGGAGTATGGTAAGTCTGGGATTTGGTATGTATAATGAATCACGACCAATTCTATCAACCTTAAGCGAATCACCAGAATAGCCTTTTAAGTAAATATCCAAATTGACTAGTTTAGAGTAAAGACCAGAGATAATATCTACCATTCCACCTTCACTTGAAACGATGGATATACAACCGTTTTGAGCATTCATGTTTTCAGCAATAGACTCGGTTGTAACATCATCAAGAGTAAGGTTCAACGAATTGAGTAGTTTGAAGTTAACTAGTTTATCAACTACAGCTTCATAATCTTCCTGAGTAGCTTTATTATTTTCTAAGTCTTTAAGTATCTTGGCTTTATGATTCTTCAAGCGATTATATTCATCATGATTCTTTTGTAATTCAGTTTGATGGCTATTGTTGTAATTA
>SABI01000683.1 GCA_009929055.1 Spirochaetia bacterium
CATACGACCTTGACGATTCTTAAAGGAATTTATCCTAATGTCTACACGGAAGTAACTGAGGATAAGGTTGCTGATACAGTTACCGAGAAGTTAGGTTGGCACACTAACCAGTACACGAAGCCTAAAATGATGTATGAACTTTCCGATGCGATTAGAGACGGACTTCTAGCTTGTCCAAGTAAATACATTTATGAGGAACTTAGAACCTATGATAAGGAAGATGTTCGAGTAGCTTCTTTCAACCCTAACCAATCTCGTCATTGGGATAGGTTAATAGCACTAGCGATAGCCTGGCAAATGAAAGCCTTTGCTTATCAACAAGACGACATTGAAATAATAACACATCATAATGAACGATATTAACCAAACAGAACTTAACACAATCAAAGAAGACCCAAGTGATTCTTCAGTTAGGTTTCAAACATTCATCTCGGAGTATTCTTCCGGGTACGTTAAGTTGACCTCGGGGGCTGATCACTACATTAGAAACATCATTGAGGAGAACGTCTTAGATAGAAACTTCAAATTTGCAGTTCCTTACTACGCCGATGGAGATGAGAAGATTTTCTTTTCACTTCCTTACATAATCTCAGATGCAATCTACAAAAACACTGACATTGACACGAAAGACATTACTTTGATGTCTGACAACCAAGCTGCAATAGATTGGATTCCACTTCTTAAAGGGGCTCTTGACAATTACTTGAAGTCATTTCACTACGGGGAGAAGTTAAATGAGATCCGTAAAGAGCTAGTGGATATGGGTCATGTGATTGTCAAAGAAGTAGATAACGAATCTCACGTAGTCAATCTTTTAAACGTAGTTCGCCCTCCTCATATTATGGACATCCAAGACGGAGGAATTGCTGAAAGACGAATCATGACTTGGCAAGAGATGCTCGAGAACAAAGAAGCTTGGGGAAAGAACTGGAAAAAAGTTGAAGAACTTAAAGTTGTGATGGATGCAGTGCAGAAGAAATCTTTTATCGTTTATGAGTGGTGGACAACCGATAAATTTAAGGTAGGCAAAGAGGAGAAAGAAACCAAGGGTTGTATTAGATTCTTAGATTGTACAATTTATGATGAGGGAATTTCTGACACTCCTGAAATGTGGTCTCCTTATGTTGAACTTGAAAGATTCGTAACACCTTACGAAGTTAAGGTTGAA
>SABI01000684.1 GCA_009929055.1 Spirochaetia bacterium
GAGCAAGTATTGCTACTGACGGTTCGGAAGATGCTGAATGGAAAATCTCTTATGATTTAATCAGAAGTGCAGTTAGAAAACTAACTAGAAATAGAGCTAAAAAGAATACTACTTTAGTTACAGGTTCAACTAAAATTGATACTAAAACAGTAGCTAAATCATTTTATGCTATTATAGGTGCTGATGTTAAAGGTGACTTAGAGAACTTAACAAGAGGTAATTCTTATGAGAAAGAATTCGTATACGTTCCAGTTCAAAGATATGGCGATGCTGCAAGTATTGCTGAAGGTGAAGTAGGGTATATGTATGAAGTAAGATTTATTGAGTCTGAAGCTGCAGTAGTTTACTCTGGCAAAGGTGCTGATGTTCCTGCAGGTTATGTTGGTACATTATCATATACAGGCGAAATCGGAACTGATGCTAAATTTGACGTATTCCCAATCTTATTCCCAACTGAAGGTGCGTTTGCTACTGTTGGATTAAAAGGTCAAGGTAAAATTAAATTTAACCAAAAATCTCCAGAGCAAGTAGAAAATGGTAATCCTTATGGAACTAACGGGTTCTTCTCGTACAATATGTTCTATGCAGGAATCATTCTTGAGCCTGAGAAGTTATTAGCTGTATACGTAGGTGCATCTAAATAATTATTTAGTCTAAGGGAAACCTTAGGCTAACTACGATAAAATACTAAATAACCAAAATAAAGGAATTAGAAAAATGGCAACAATAGAAGAATTAAGACAAGAAGCAACCGAGTTAGGTATAAGCTTCAATCCAAAGATAGGGGCTGAGAAATTAGCTGAGAAGATAGAAGAGTACTACAAGTCACAAGAGACTTCTGGTCAAGAAATCCAAGAGCTTGTTACTAAGAAAGAAGCCGAGGAAAAATCAGAAGATAAAAAAGAGAAATCTGCTGTGAAAGGTAGTTTGTCTATGCGAGAAAAAGCTAAGGCATCTGAGATTAGAGCTAGAAAGACTAGAGTTGTTACAATTACTGATAATGATTCAAGAGAGAATAATCAAACTACCGTAGCAATTGCGAATTGCTCGAATAAGTATTTTGATTTAGGTACAGTGTATATTCCATTGAATGTACCAGTAGAAGTGAAACAAGGTCACATTGACGCATTACAAGGAGTTGAAATTCCTATGCACTCTAAAGACC
>SABI01000685.1 GCA_009929055.1 Spirochaetia bacterium
CGACCTTAGAAACATCGAAATAGCGATGGAAGAAACAATTAAGCATGGCGCTCATCCTTCTGCTGCAATTTGTTTTACAACCAGCCCAGTTCACACAATAAAAAGATTTACAGAGATGTCTAAGGAAATGAAAAAAATGGGCGCTCAGTCCATATGCATTAAAGATATGGCTGGGGTCATGGGCCCAGGTGAAGCTTCCGATCTTGTTTCAGCTATAAAGGATTCTGTTGATCTTCCAGTAATTTTACATACTCATTGCACTACTGGTCTCGCATATATGACCTGCCTCAAGGCAGTTGAAGCCGGCGCCGATGTAATTGATACTGCAACCTCCTGCTTCTCGGGAGGAACCTCACAACCCGCAACAGAAACCTTAAGCTACGCTATGAAGCAACTTGGCTATAAAGTTGATTTAAACGACGATATTTTAACGGAAGTTAATTCCTTCTTTAAACCTATAAGGGACAAGAGTATTTCTACTGGTCTGTTAGACCCATTAGTAATGGCAACGGACACACAAGCACTTAATTACAAGATACCTGGCGGAATGCTTTCTAACCTTATTTCACAGTTAAAAGCTCAAAACTCAATTCACAGATTGGATGAGGTTTTGGCGGAAACTCCAAAAGTTCGTGAAGATTTTGGGTATCCCCCTCTTGTTACTCCAATGAGTCAAATGGTGGGAGTTCAAGCCACAAATAATGTTCTTCAAGGGGAAAGATACAAGAGCCTTGGAAAGGAAGCTATCGCTTACTGCAAAGGTGAGTATGGCACCCCTCCTGCTCCAATTGCAGAGTTTCTATTAAAGAAAGTGTTGGGAGAGGAAAAGACCGGAACTGGAAGATTTGCAGAAACTCTAGAACCTATGTTTGAAAAAACTAAGGAACAACTTAAAGGAATTGCCCGTTCAGATGAAGATGTGCTTTCCTACATATCATTCCCATCAGTTGCTGAACGTTTCTTTGAGCAAAGAAAAGAAAAAGAAGAAAGAAAAACAAAGTATACTATCGAACCGATTGATTAATCTTTATGATTATATTTTGTAGCTAGGAGGAACTTATGTTTCTTGTAACAAATGTAGATATCTCAATAGGAGAAGCTCTGGGTGTATCTGGAGTGGCAATGGCCATTATCATGGGTATATTGGTCTCGATAATGG
>SABI01000151.1 GCA_009929055.1 Spirochaetia bacterium
CTTCTATATAATAATAAAAGTATACAAGTAGCAAATCTAGCAATACGAGACGCATGGTTTGCTGGTGGAATTGAGTGGAACATTGGTCAATATGGACATAGCTTCACTACTTCAACTTCAGTTTTTTCCTCAATCCAACAAGATTCAGATGAACAAGATTTCTTACGCATATATGATTATGAAAGGTGTAAAGAATTATGGTGGCACATAGACTTCCATCTCCCTAAAGATTCCCCGATGCTCTACGCCCATGTTTCTATTCATAACTTGAATGATAAAAAAACTTCGCTCTATTATTGGACCAATACTGCAGTACCTGTTGATGATAACACGAGGATATTTGCGAGTAGTGATGAGGCTCTCTATCTAGATCCATATGCACTAGATGGAAGAAAAGAGTATGGCTTCATGAAAGCTCCTAGAATGGATATTCAAAAAGGGATAGATACTTCATACCCAAATCAATTTCCAAACTCAAATGAATACTTTTTTACCTGTGAAAAAGATGCTATGCCATGGGAAGCTTCTATAGATAAAGAAGGAAAAGGTTTTTTTGAAGTATCTACTAAGACTCTCGCCTATCGTAAGATGTTCTGCTGGGGAACCCATGCAGGAGGAAAAAGATGGCAGCGCTACTTAAGTCCTGAAACTGATGGTGAATATATTGAACTACAATCAGGTCTTTCTCCAAGCCAATTGCATGGAATGTTTCTTGAAGGAAATTCATCTATCTCTTGGACTCAAAGCTTTGGTGCAATTGAAGTTAATCCACTTAAAGGACATAGTGCCTCTTTTAGCATAGCAAAAGAGGAGATAACACAACAAGTTCTTAAAAGAATAAACGTCACCCACATAGAGACCATGAATGATAAATATAAGAAGATGGCACTAATCCCACCTAGTAAGATAATAAACAGAGGAAGTGGATGGGGATATATTGAAAAAGAAGTAAGAAAGATCACGCTTCCTCAAGCCTTCTTGTTTGATGAAAATGTTCATTCTCATGATGAGAAGATATATCTTGCGTTTATAAAAACACTCACCCTCCCTGTAATGGATCCTTTCACCCTTCCCCTAATCCATCCAACGTGTAATGAGTATTGGAAAGAGATGTTTGTTAAAGCATTAGCGGCCTCACATCTATCCAAAAAAGAGAGAGCCACTATTAACCATTATCTAGGCATTATCTATATGGAGATGGATGAGCTTTCATTAGCTCAAACCAGTTGGTCAGAGGTAATGGGCTCTTTAGCAAATGCGTGGACTGCACGCAATCTTGCTCAACTAAGCAAGAGGTGGAATTATATGGCTGATTGTCTTTCTTACTATGAAAAAGCAACGACTCTTCCTGGCTTCTTTGTTGATGTTGCAATTGCAGAAGAATATCTTACCCTACTCATTAGTCAAAGAAATAGAGAGAGAGCTGCCTCATTATTTGATTCACTACCTTCGAATTGGCTCAAAACATCAGAAAAGCTGAGGATGCTACGAGCACAATTAGCTTCTTTACAAGAAGATGCTCCATTAATAAAGAAGTTAGTGTTTGATACTGAACTTGCCCATATTAAAGAGGGAGATACTCCCCTTAATGAATTATGGATTAGCTACAATGCAATTAATTATGCGAAAGAACACAACATAAAGGTGACCAAAGAAGTGCAAGATAAAGTTAAAAAAATCTACCCTATTCCCTCTTATCTCGATTTTAATATGTTTTCCTAAGGATACTCTTTACAACATAAGGATCAATTGATTATAAGGAATAAATCTAAGCTTAGTTTTTCTTCTTATAAGAAACAAATATTTTCTCTAATTATTGATAGATTGATAGTATATTGATAAAGAAATAGCTGTTTCATTGAATTTATCTGTAAAAACAGTTGCTAACCATAATCAGAGGATTTATCATAAAGCTAATGTGAATAGTAGATATGAGCTTCTATCAAAAGTATATTCGTTGAGGTAAGCACCATGAGAAAAGCTATGATAATGCCTATTGTTTTTTCTGCTATTTTTGTATGTGTAATCATACTCTATAGCCTCGTTTTCTTCATATTAGATTTCCCTATGATAGTGAAGATTCTCATCCTTGCTATAATCCTTGGCATTGCTTCAGTAATGATGTATCTATTGCATCAAAGAAATAAAGAATTAGAAGAGGAAGAAAAAGATGATATTAGTAAATACTGATTTTATTAGTGGTAAAGAGATCGAAACGCTCTCTATTGTCAAAGGGTCTACTATTAGGGCAAAACATCTTGGTAATGATATTCTCGCAGGTCTTAAAACAATAGTTGGGGGAGAGCTTACTCAATATAGTGAAATGATTGATGAAGCAAGAGCTATTGCTACTATGAGAATGGTAAAGGAAGCTGAAGAACTTAAAGCAGATGCAGTCATCAATATTCGTTACGCAACAAGTAATGTAGCTCAAGGAGCTGCTGAAGTCTTAGTCTATGGAACTGCAGTAGTTTTCAAGGAGAAAAAATAAGCACCTCAATTACTGAAGTGCCCTTTTCATCCCTATCTCTTATCCTCATCATACCAATACTCTTTAGGGACAGGATTACTCCCTTCCCAGATGATTTGTCTAAACAAGGCTGGGTCTGTGTTTCCTTCTGTATTTATGAGAAGTACTTGAGAATTTTCATCTATCTTTAAGAAGTCTCTCAACTCTTCTGCACCATTAGATTTCAATATCGAAAGGAGTGCACCAAGGGTAACTGCTCCACTTTCCCCACTAATAATAAAAGGGTCTCCTTTAAGGGGAGTAGCATATACTCTCATCCCTTTAGCTGCAGTATAATCAGGGACACTCACAAAAGCATCTACTGTCTCTTTTAAGATATTCCAAGCTAACTCACTAGGAGAGCCACAAGCAAGTCCTGCCATGATAGTATCGAGGTCTCCATCAACTTGGACAATATCCTTATGTTCAGTTTTCGCACTTTCATATAAACAAGCTGCATCTTCAGGTTCTACTACTATACATTTGGGAGCATTTTCTCCACAGAGGCTATGGTAATATCCAATAACAGAGGCAGCAAGGGCACCAACCCCAGCTTGAACGAAGACATGGGTAGGACGAGCGATACCTTGAGCACTAAACTGCTCTTGGATCTCTGCCATCATCGTTGAGTAGCCTTGCATAATCCAAGTAGGTACTTGTGTATACCCCTCCCAAGATGTATCGCTAATAATTTCCCATCCATACTTTGCTGCATCTACTACAATCTGTCTCACAGCATCATCGTAGTTGCCTTCAATTACTTTCACAACGGCACCATATCCACGAATAGCATCGATGCGTCGTTTGCTTGTTTCACTATGAACATAAATCACACATGGATGGCCTAACTTTTGAGCTGCCCAAGCAATACCACGGCCATGGTTTCCATCTGTTGCACTAGCAAAAGTGATTTCCCCTAATTGTTCTTTAACCTCTTTTGAAATAAGGTAATTATAATTCATTTTTTCATCACTAATACCAAGTCTGTTTTGAATAAAACGATATAACGCAAAAGAACCACCAAGGACTTTAAAACTGTTAAGCTCTAGTCTAGAGGCCTCATCTTTTACCCAAATTCCACCTACATTAAACATAGCAGCCAAATTAGGTAAAGAGGCCAATGGACTCATTTGATACCCAGGTATTTGACGGTGAAAACGTCGGGCAGTTCGAGAAACTTCAACAGGAAACATAGCTTTTGATCCGCTAAGATCCTTTTGCTTGTGTGGGGTAATTATCCACTTAAAGTCTGGCGTGGAATTTTGCATTATTGGCCTCCTAAGACCTATCATTTTTATCATAGTACTCATAATTTCTCATTATGAGGTGGTACTATAACTATCCTTTAAGTATAGGAAATATCTAAAATTATGGCAATGGCACTTGTTGCGTTTTGTTGCGTTTTATCTAAAATTATCTTTTCGCTTCCATTATGGCATATAGCAAAAAGAAATACATACATAATTCTAAAAACTACATTACTCAACTACAAATGAGATATCACTCCACCCTCGTTCAATAAGGGGCGTAATTGAATTAAGAACATCTGTATATAATGAAGTCTCTTCTCCAATTATACCTAGAGGCCTCGTCTGGAACACCCCTTCTTTCTCAAAGTAGTTCAATAATCCATTAAGTGTATAAGAAGTCTCATCTATTGAATACCTATTCTCCCCTCCAACCTTTATGTAGATAATTTCACTTACTTCAAGAGGAGCAGAACTACTTTTTGTTTCAATGAGTTCACTTGCACTCTCTTTCGTTGTCACACTTGTGAGCAAGAAGAATATAAGGAGGAGAAAGATAACATCAATTAAGCTAGTAAGATCTCCCACCCCGTTAGTACGGCGGCCTTTTCTATACGATTCTAATGATACCATACCTACTCCTTATCCTGTGCAGAGACTTTAATAAGAGAATCAAGGAGCATTTGGTAAGAGCCTACCCAATTATGAACTCTTTCACTCAATAGGTGATACCCTGCCTGACTAGGAATTGCGACAGAGAGGCCTGCTATTGTGGTAATCATCGCTTGGTATATTCCACCTGCTAAAAATGCAGCATCAACTTGTCCACTCGCACTTGAAAGGTCAAAAAAGGAGATTGCAAGTCCTATTACTGTTCCAAACAACCCAATCATTGGGGCAATAG
Organism: Spirochaetia bacterium; assembly: GCA_009929055.1. Taxonomy (GTDB): domain Bacteria; phylum Spirochaetota; class Spirochaetia; order Sphaerochaetales; family Sphaerochaetaceae; genus SABI01. The sequence goes on from SABI01000151.1 coordinate 4,661, forward strand.
AGCCAATAAGACTTAGTAAATGTAAGTGTCTATCTGCTTCAACAACTCTAAATCTACCATACTCTTCAATCCTTGTTTCCCTCTCTTGTATAGATAATTGAAGAAGGCCATGAAGAGGATGATGAGGATCATCGAGAAATGAGAGATTCCCTTTTTCAATTAAGACCCTCTCTTTTTCTACCCTCTTATAAGAAATTCTCTTAGATGAGAATTCAATTAATTTATATACAATGAGTGTAATCGATATAATAGACAATAATAAAAGTGGGTACATTAACAGCCCCCCTTTTTCGAACCAATTCAACATACATTCCTCCCTATTGCAAAGAAAAAACAAATTTCTTCACACTCTTTCTTATAGTACTCGACGGACTAAACATCCACGTATCTCGTATTGTGTTAATACACGCTTCATCTAATACCCTATGAGTTGAACTTTTTATCACAATAATCTCTGATATAGCTCCACTTCTTCCAATAATAATTTCAACAACAACCTCCCCTTCAATTCCTTTAGCAATTGCTTCTTGTGGATAAGGGGGTAACTCAAGGTTCAATCCTTTCGAGATCTCTTCAAAAGGAATCTCAACTTCTACATTAGTACCTGTTTGATTCGTGAGGGGGCTCTTTCTTACGGGGGAGAGAGAAGGGGTGAATAGGGGTAAAAAGGTCTTTCCCTTACCTTCATCTAGAGCCATCTCAGGTAGTGAACTATAGGAGACTACTACTTCTTCTTCCTCTACTTTATTCAACTGCTCTATTATTTGATCTTCTCTATTAAAAACAATTTCTTCGACAGGAGCTTGTTCATCAATAAAGCTATCAATTGTAGTAATTTTTGCTTTGATTAAAGGAGGAGAGAGGGAGATTTCTTTTTCAATTTCTTGTAAAGAACCTCTAAAAGAGAGAAGTAGAACAAGATGAATGCTAAAAGAGATGAATAGAGATATAGCTAACATACTCTTCTTATAATTCATTTACCACTGCCTCTCTAATTTCTGTAACAACACTTTTAGATGGGTATCAATAAGAGTTTCATCCATTAATGATTTTTCATTATCACCTAAGTCAATTGAAACACTCACCTCTTTCATAGAGGTATAGATGCCATCGAGAAGGAGGTCTTGTGCATCATACAATATAATATTAAGGGTAAGAATTGTTTTCATTTCACCACTAGGATGAGCCCAGATGGTTTTCTTCCTCTCCCTATCATACTCCCTAAAGTAGACATAGGTTCCCTTACTCACTTCTTCTTTCTCAAATGAGAAAAATAAGTAATTAGTATATAGTTTTACTAGCTATCACTATTTTTTAACCGACATGGAAATGTGTCGGTTTTTTGTTAGAATCAAAAAAATATGGCTATGAAAAACGGAAAAATGAAAACAGCATTATTATTTGGGACAAAGCTAAAAACTCAATGGATTTTTAAGCAAAAAGACTAATATATTTTTAAGTAATAAAATGGCAAGAAAATATTTAATG
>SABI01000686.1 GCA_009929055.1 Spirochaetia bacterium
ATTTGATTCTGTAGATGATTTAGCAGAAAATTTAAGATTTATAGATAGTTACGGGCCTTCTAGTATTGCAGAATTATTAAAGTATTCTACTGTTGAAGAAGAAACAAAAGTGATATCAGATTGTACACTTATAATGGAATACCTAATAGAAGCAAACGAAGAAGTAATAAATAGTCTAAATGCTTGCTTTTCTGAGGCAGAAGAACAAAATGAACAAGGTCTAGTTGATCTATTAGGTGCTCGTATTGCAGCACACAAGAAGTTTGGCTGGATGTTAAAATCTACTAATAAAGAGGAATAAGAATGTCACTAGAAAAATATTTAGAGGCTTTGGATAACGGTACTACATTTACTGATGTGGTTAGAGAAGAATATGATGATATGCCTGGTGCATATTGGACTGCTAAGCTGAAGATGGAAAAAGATAAACTACGTAAACGTGGCATGGTTGATCAAGCTAATAATCTATCCATGAAAGATATTATGGATAAGAATTATTTCAAAGTAACTGCCAAAAAAGACAAATTTGACTTTAAAACTGGTAAACATTTTAAAGAAGAAGTAGAACTAGATGAAGGATTTGCTGATACATATCACGCCACTAAGTTGAAAGTTGAAAAAGAAAAGCTTCGCAAACGTGGCATGGTAGATCAGGCCGAGAAGATTACTTTAGACGATATCAAGAAGAAATATCCAGTTAAAGTTAGTGAAGATGTAGATCAGATTGATGAGATTTCTAAAGAAACTGCTGCTAGCTATTATGATAAAGCAATAGATTCATTGCACCACAAAAAGAAAGGATTGTACCACAAACTAGGCAGTGAAAGATGGCATGCTAGAAAGGAATTGAAGAAGATCGATCCAGAAGCTAAGTACGATGAAACTGAAAAATATGATCATCCAGAAGTGCAAAAGCACCATGATAATGCTGAAAAGATTGGTAATAAAATTCGGAAAAGAGAAGCTGGTATCATTAAAGCTAGTAAAAAGGGACCTACTTGGCACTACAGAGACGGTAAAATGGTAAAAGAAGATGCAGAACAGATTGATGAGATGCGTTCTCCTTTCCATAAGGCTGCTACAGAGCTAGAAAAGCATGCTAAGAAACTAGGGCCTAACCATATGGACCATGACGACTTTATGAACCATGCTAAAGC
>SABI01000687.1 GCA_009929055.1 Spirochaetia bacterium
GTATTTAGAGGTTAACCCTACTTCAACATTAGAATCTTTAGGAAAGAAAAAAGGTAAGAAAAAGAGGCTAGTAATCAAGCCCGAGCACATGGCTAAACTTAAGCAATACTGTATGGAAAACAACAAGCACTATCTGCTGGCATGTTACATTTTGTACTATTGCTTTATCAGACCTAAAGAAATGTCCCATATTAAGTTGGAGCATATCTCGATTAAAAACGGTACAATCTTTATCCCTGATAAGAACTCAAAGAACAGGAAAGATGGCACAGTTACTCTGCATGATAAAATTATCAAGCTTATGATAGAGCTGGATATATTTAAGAATCCAAGCAGTTATTACCTCTTTGGCAAGTACTTTAAACCAAATGAAGAGTGGCACTCGGATAAACAGATAAGAGATTACTGGTCACAAAAGATTCGACCAGCGTTTAATTTCCCTAAGGAATACAAATTCTATTCTCTCAAAGATACCGGCATCACTGACTTAATTAAGACAGGTAAAGACCTATTGAGTGTTAGGGACCAGGCCAGACACCACTCTTTACTCATGACAGACTTGTACACACCAAAAGACATTGAGGAGGCTAATGAGATATTGAGACATCACAGCACCACTTTCTAGTGGATCTTGATGTACTCAGTACTCACTAAATGCGCATTTGGGTTCTTCAGCGTTACACTTTGCCTAATAGCCTTTATCCCCCAGCGGATAAATAGGAATTTATGTTTCTCAACATGAATAACCTGAATCAAAGTATCTCGGCTATTGTAGTGAAGTGAAACGCTGTCCTCTTCAATGTTCCCTTTTATGCTGGTCCATGTATCTGACCAGTCAAATTCTTTGACTTTAGTAATCCTCCCCGAATCAAGGCGTATTTCATTCCTTATAGGGACATTAATCGACAAGGCTGTCTCAGTAGTCGTTTTTCCTATTGCAATGGCATCCTTAGGCCTTATTTTCATATTGTGAAGCTCTCTGAGAATCTTTGACCTACTTTTTTTTACCTCGGAGAGATTAAGCTCTAACTGTTCTATTGACAGTACAAGCATATTGTTCCTTGTCTTGTACTTTTCAATAGAGTCCCTCAGTAGCACCCGTTGGTTAGTTTCTATTCGAGTTCTCTCGTTGTTTGCCACTTTGAGTGCCCTGGAG
>SABI01000688.1 GCA_009929055.1 Spirochaetia bacterium
GGTAGATGGCAATCTTTTACAAGATGAGGATAAAGAGTATATTGAAATCATCACAGATAAATATCCATACCCCATAAGCTATAAAGGTTCGTATTACTATAGAAGTGGAAGCACAACACAAGAGCTAAAGGGTGTGGCTCTTGATAAGTTTTTGCTCAGAACTCAAGGTAAAACTTGGGACAGTGTACCAGTGCCTTATTTTGGAAATACAGATTTAGATCCTTATGCTTTTAAACTTTTTAGAGACAAAGCCTCTAAAAAGAAGAGAATAGATTCTGAACTTTTAAAAGAGAGTGATGATGTTTTAGTTGATAAATTACGACTGAGAGAAGGTGACTATCTCAAACGAGCTACAGCACTACTTTTTGCAAAAGAGCCTATGAAATATGTCATGGGAAGTATGATCAAGATAGGATACTTCAAATCAAATACTGATTTAGTCTATCAAGATGTGATAGAGGGTAATTTATTTGAGCAAGTAGATAAAGCTATGGAGCTTATCTTTACAAAATATCTTAGTGCTTTCATAACTTATGAAGGTATTCAAAGAGTAGAGAGCTTTCCTATTTCAGAACTAGCATTTAGAGAAGCTCTTATCAATGCTGTTGTTCACAAAGATTACAGCTCACAAAATAGCATACAAATAAGCGTATATGATGACAAGCTTCTTATGTGGAATGCAGGAGATCTGCCTCCACACTGGACTATAGATACACTTTTACGAAAACATACATCCGAGCCACATAATCCTCTAGTTGCTTATCCTTTTTTCTTAGCTGGTTATATAGAGTCTTGGGGAAGAGGGATAGAAAAAATCATAGAAGAATCACAAAAATTCAATGGTATTACTCCTCAATTTAGATGGGAAAATGGATTGTGGGTGGAGTTTTATTTCAATACTGATAAAAGTTTACCTAATGGGTTGGGTGAAAAGTTGGGTGAAAAGTTGGGTGAAACACAACAAAACATCATAAAGCTTATGCAAAACAATCCAAAAATTGCAATAACAGCTCTTGCAAGTGAGCTTGGAATCAGTACAACAGCAATAGAAAAACATATCAAAACACTAAAAGAGCAAAACATTATTCAACGAATTGGTGGTGCCAAAGGTGGACATTGGGAGATTTTAAAATGAATGATAATATTACATTAGAAC